>NZ_JAGGDL010000067.1:0-8993 GCF_017653575.1 Pseudoalteromonas sp. K222D | reverse complement strand
TTTTACCGACCTAATGCCGTGGAATGTGCAGCTAGACTTCGATTATAGCTAAGCGCACTGCTTAAATGCGCGCTTACGTCTGTTTATTCTTATTTATTTCAGTGGTTGCGGGAGCCAGGGTTTATGAAGAGCGAACGCATCACGCAGTGACGACGACCTTCGGGTTATGAGTCACTCACTAAATTTCAGACATAAAAAAACACTCTTTAAGAGTGTCTGTTTATTCTTATTTATTTCAGTGGTTGCGGGAGCCGGATTTGAACCGACGACCTTCGGGTTATGAGCCCGACGAGCTACCAGACTGCTCCATCCCGCGCCTGAAATTGTATACTTATTTAAAGTTGCTTACATTACAACTTAGCTTCCAATTAGAAATTGGTTGCGGGAGCCTAATTTATAACGACTACCTTTGCTGGCTAATGAAGAGCTGAGACCGACAAGTTTTTCATTAACTAACATTTACAGTAACCTCAATCCTCTAAAGGAAATTGGTTGCGGGAGCCGGATTTGAACCGACGACCTTCGGGTTATGAGCCCGACGAGCTACCAGACTGCTCCATCCCGCGCCTGTATATTTTAAGTCTATCGACTACTTTATTTTATCTCTTAAGCTAGAGTTTACAGTAACCTCAATCCTCTAAAGGAAATTGGTTGCGGGAGCCGAATTTAAAACGACTACCTTTGCTGGCTAATGAAGAGCTGAGATCGACAAGCTTTTCCTTAACTAACATTTACAGTAACCTCAATCCTCTAAAGGAAATTGGTTGCGGGAGCCGGATTTGAACCGACGACCTTCGGGTTATGAGCCCGACGAGCTACCAGACTGCTCCATCCCGCGCCTGTAATTTCTTTAAAACAAATCCGTAATATTTACGAGCCTGCCTTGAAGAGAGCGCTACTATATAGGAATAAACATATAATGCAAGGCTTTAGTTATTATTATTGTTTAAGTGAACAAAAAGCAAGCAAGTGGTGTTATAAGCATTCCCATTAATGTGGGTTAATCATTTTTTGCCACTCCCAATCAGGGTGCCCCATTACAATGAAGTCTGGATTTTCAGTGCTTTCACGCTGATTATAAGTTAGTGGGTTAAACTCTGCATCGGTAATACTGCCGCCAGCTTGCTCAACTATAATTTGTGATGCGCCCGTATCCCACTCACCAGTGGGGCCTATTCTTAAAAAACAGTCAGCCTTTCCTTCTGCTACAATACATGCCTTTAAAGAGCATGACCCTAAAGCAACGGTAGTAAATTGGGCGTTAAGGTACTGGCTCACTGCTTCAATTTTTTGGCGGCGGCTCACTGCAACCGTTAAGTTATCGGGTGAGGCTACAAATATTTGCTTATCGCTACCATTTTTACGCTTAAATGCCCCATTATCGGCGCTCGCAAAATAGGTTACCCCTTTTGTTGGCCAATGAATAACTCCCAGCACAGGTTGGTTATTCTCAATGAGTGCTATATTTACCGCAAAGTCGCCACTTTCTAAAATAAATTCTCCGGTACCATCCATAGGATCAAGTAACCAATAACGTTGCCAATGCTGCCTATCGGCTAATGCTGGGATCGGTGTTTCTTCTGACATAATAGGAATATTGGGTGCTAATGCCTCTAAACCAGCCACAAGTACGTCGTTAGCAGCAAGATCAGCTTTAGTAACTGGTGTGTTGTCTAGCTTTTGCTCTTTGCCAATATCACCATTTTTATAAATAGCCATAATGGCATCACCAGCACGCTCAGCCAATAATATACAAGGCTCTAGTAATTTATTCATCAATGACTCCTGATGCTAAATACTGATCTAATAATAATAAAGCAGCTACACTGCGTGCTTCGGTAAAATCGTCTTGTGTTAATAATGACCGCCAATCGGTTAATGGCCACTTAACAACGACCAGTGGCTCTGGCTCATCACCGGGCAATGTTTGTGAATACAATTGTTTAGCGACCATAATGTGCATGGTGGTATTAAAATGACTTGGCGCTATAGATACCGCTTTTAATCGTTTTAGGTAATCTGCACCAAAACCAACTTCTTCTTTAAGTTCACGGTTAGCGGCTTGCTCTGGTGTTTCACCTGGGTCAATTAACCCTTTAGGAAAACCCAGTTGATAGTCGTTAGTACCAGCGCAATATTCTCGCACTAGTAGTAATTCGTTATCTTTAGTTAACGGCACAATCATTACTGCACCTCGCCCGCCGCCACGAATTCGCTCATATTGACGTTCTTCGTTATTAGAGAATTTAAGTTCTAAAGATTCCACGGTAAATAAGCGACTTTTAGCTACAACTTTATTACTGAGGATTTGCGGTGGTATAGGGTGCTTTTTCTGTGTCATTGGCGTTAATTTGCTATCATGGCAGTTGTGCTTAATCATAAACTTTTCACAGGGAAAAGCCCATGCTAAATTGGTCAAAAATCGATACAGTTTTACTCGATATGGATGGAACATTACTCGATTTACATTACGATAGCCATTTTTGGCTTAACGTTATTCCACAACAGCACGCATTAGCAAAAAATATTAGCTTTGAAGCAGCGCAAGCTGATATTTCAAAACGCTACCAAGCCGTTAGCGGAAAAATACAATGGTACTGCTCAGATTATTGGGAGCAACAGTTAAACCTGCCTATTATGGAACTAAAGCGACAGTCTAAGCACTTAATAAAAGTGCGCGACGATGTGCCGTACTTTTTAACTGAACTTAAAAAAGCAGGTAAAGAGTTAATTTTACTTACTAACGCCCACCCTGAGTGTGTAATGCTTAAATTTGAGCAAACTGCAATTGATAACTACTTAGATGGAGTCGTATCGACTCATGAATATGGGGTAAGTAAAGAGCAGCAAAGCTTATGGCAACAGGTGCAAAGTGACTTAGGATTTAATAAAAGCCGTACGCTTTTTGTTGATGATAGTGTTCCTGTGCTCAACGCAGCACGCCAATACGGTATTGAACACTTGCTTGCGGTTGCTAACCCAGACAGCCAACAACCACATAACGATATAGCCGATTACTTAAATGTTACCGACTATCGCAAGCTAATTTAATTATTTTAGCGCAAACTATTTTGTTGGATATCGTGCCTCTAAGCCTTCGTACACTAATTTTGCAAAATCTGCATGTTCGGTATTAAGGCTTTTAACAACTTCTACTAAATGCTCGTTATCTTCTTGGCCATCCCACACTTTAATGTAACTGCCATCTTTATAGCCATGATCTTGGCGGAAGAAGTTTAAGGTATTTTTACCTACATAACCTCGGTATAAATCGTCAATATTCATACCTATTTGTGCCATACAACCTGCAAAAGCAGCCGCATTAAAAGTTTTATCTGCGACAGCAGATGCCGCCAATACTTCCAGTGTTTGCTTAAAGTCATCGGCTTGATGGGCAGTGCTTAATTCTAGCTCAAGCTGTTTAGCTATTTTTTCGTAGCTGGTGATACCGTCAATTCTGAGTGACAAGCCAAAATGAAAAATATCCACTAACTCTAAAATAACTTGTTCGGTATCAGGCGTTTGTTTTTTCCACCATTTCCAACCGTAATGATCTTTTCACTACATATATTTAAAATACACAATTGTTAGCTTAATTGCTATCAGAAACATTATTTCATGATATATTTAATGAAACTTATTTGTTCGTGGTGAAGTTAATGGAAAAGAAAACTTTAAAGGACGTAAGCATATGTGGAAATTACTTTGAGACACTGACTGTTTTTCTCGATTCCAATGGAAATATAATCATTATTCCACTTCTATATACTATTTATTTAGAAAGTGTAGGCGAGATCATCAGATGTAAGGAATACGAGAAAGAGGGGGAGCTTTACAGAGAGCTTTATGAAGACTCAATAAGCGAAAGTTCAATATCCCAATACATTGGCCATATCTTTAACTTTTTTCAATACATCGAAAATCTACATATAATCAATGAAGCTCCTGATGTTCATCACTCACATTTAATTCAAGTGAGCTTGGTAAATAAGTATCTCAACTCGCATTTGCCCAAGCGACTTACAACCACCTCCTTAAGTGTGCATCAAGCATCTATTAAATCTTATTTCAACTTCTTGTCGAAATTAGGTTTAATAATCCCTATGAATATTAAGATATCGAGGAAGGCTAAAAAGCAAGCTTTTGATAACAACCGCAGTCAAACCAAAATCAACTACGTCAGCACTGAAGAAAGAGCGGCGCTTCTCCATCGATGTAAGACTAAACGAGATAGACTATTGTTGAGGATGGGGTTTGAAGTTGGTTTAAGGACATCTGAAAACACTGGGCTATTGCTTCAATACAACGGTAACAAAGATGGGTATCTGCTGGCTCTCTTTAAGGACTCATTAGATTCAAAGAAATGTCACCTTGAAAAGTTTCGATACATGTTACAAGGAAAGTATACAAAAGGTGGAAAGTCTCGCTGGATATTTCTCTCTCGCCCCTTACTCGAAGCAATGAGGGATTACTATCTTACTGAGCGAGCCATAGTCCTTAGTGATGCGAAAGACAAGTCAGATCCTGATACTCTATTCTTGAATGCTGATCCAGGATGTAAGGGAGAACCCATAAAAGAAAATAGAGCAACCGATGTCTTTGATAAATATAGAGACATGATAGATTGGATGGATAATGAACTATCTTACCACGATTTACGACACACATTTGCAACTGAACTTTACTATTACGAGCTTATAAACTCAGAAGGTGGTGAGACGCGCTCACAGAGCTCAGCGCTTATTACCGTCGCACAACGCCTTGGACATGCTTTGGGCAAAGATGGAAGGCCAACTCCGGTTACTACTCGTTACATTCGTTTAAAAGAAGTGATGTTGGATATAGAGGGGGGAAATCATGCTATCTAAAAAGACAATTCCAATTGTCACTCAGAAAATAGATGCTGAAGAAAAGTATTTCTTGAACGATACCCAAAATCTAGTTATTGATGGCAATACCATTTATCCACTTAAAAGCATCCACGAAGTCTCACAATTATTACTTAAAGCTATGAAGCTTTTTTTGTTACACCCCGATTATGAAGATAGATCTACGGATCACCAAAAGCATACTAAGATTGCATTTCGCAGATGTATTGGATTTCTTAATCAGAGCACGGTTCTAAACGCTAAAGTGCTTAAGGCATTCGAAAGCTGGGAAGTGGAAAAATATAAAATAAAGCCACAAAGCACAAGTTGCCGGCGACTCAAGACCGTATTGTTAAGAGTCAAGAGTTCGTCAAGCTTTAACGTTAATGAGAAAAGAAAGCTAGACGAAGTGGTAAGTTCTTTTGTCCAATCCAAAGATGAAGAAAAAGACCCACTCTCGCTATCATCTTGGTTTGTTGAGAATAGCCCTTGGCTTAGAAAATACATGGGCGAATATTTTTTACTATTAGAGAGTCCAAAAAGGTTGAGTAAGTCATTCGTGGCAACAATAGGCACAATGTTGAATTTCATTCTATGTGCGAGAAAACAGTTAGCATCTCATACTGACCTTACTGAGCTTTATTATGATATTCAGAATTTTACTTCTAGCAGAGATAAACAAAAAAAAATCATAAACTTTATAAGTGCATTACTTGATAAACCAGACAACTCGGTTAAGGAGCTAAAGAGCTTTATAATTACAGAATGCTCCATCCATAAACACAAAACCAAAATAGATCAAACTGTTGTGAAGTGTAGTGAAGATAATAGTAAAAATAGCTATCAAACCCTCTATGACGAACTGTTGTATAAGCGTCGCTCTGAATTTCCTTTTTTACCCCCCCTACATTTTCACAGCAAAGTGAGCTACACAGAAGAAATGCTCATGTCTTTTTTGTTCGCTACACTCTCAATTCAGCCAACAGATATACTTCGGCTTACGCGAAGGCACATAGCAATTAAAAAAAATTCACGAGGTAATATAAGACTATTAGAAATAGACTACCTAAAAGGCAGAGGACTCCGAAGACATAAGCCGCCAACATTAAGAGGTTCTAGCCTTATCGCTAGAACTATCATGGCCTATATAAATAATTTGCCCAAATCCCAAGATGAGTTATTTACAAAATTAAACAGTGAAAGTAACTATGCGGTAAGCTTCGTTAACCCTTTCTATAAAGATAAGCATTTTAATTACAATCACTTTCAAAGCCTTTTTGCAAAACTATTAGTAACTAACGACGACATGAATACGATTCTAGAACATGAACTTAAATTAATGGGAGCCGGAACGATATTCAAGGAAGCCATGACACTTTTTTATGACCACAATAGATATGACAAACACACGGCTGCAACAATGTTTGGAGCAAAAAGCCTGTCTAGAAAAGAATATCAAAAACTAACTCAAGAACCATTACCATCATACTTTTTCAAATTAGCACATATAAAAAATACAGGCGTTTACTCAAGGACAGATGCATATAGAAATGAGGATTTAGTCAATCTAAACTCGCATCAGTCAAATACTGAAAAATTGTCCTATTTAACAGACGACAACAAGGAGTGGGTGAATCAGGTTGGCAGGATCACGAGGATAGTAATGAGTGATATTGAGTCAAGAGCTCTTAGACCGACCCTAGATTTCATCGATAAAGAAGCCATAGATAAGAACCTACGGACGAAAGTAATTGATAGCACCCATTCAAAGGATGCTCGAATTAACCAATATGGTGAAGTCATACTATCAGCAAGCGAGCGAGACCGAGATCATGTAATTGTGTTCGAGAACTCACAAACTGCAATTACAATGCTCCACTACATTGATGAGGCAGAAACCAGTGCGGAGGCAATAATGCAGGCCAACTACTCTTTTTTCGAAGAAACATTACTTATTAATGTCGAATGGATGCATTACTGTTTAAGTCAGTTTCCCCCAGCGTTAGTCAGCAAATCGGTAGAAGACTATCAGCGTTTAAAGAAGTTAAAGGTTCTGCCCAAGTTATTTGAGAATGAAATGCAGTCAGGCATGTCCTTATGAATAAAACTATAAGAAACGAGTGTAGCATCATAGAGGAGTTGAATGTCAAACTGTGTTCCTTCAATGAAGTTGAGAATGACTTACATTCAAATGAATGGAGTTTTATAGTCGGCTCTAGGAAATTCACGTTATATCACCAAGGTAACAGTCTACTTTTCAAAGGCAAGGGTGATCTATTCGATGAACTCAACGTTAGTCCTGATATAATTGTTAAGTTAATTTTACTTCATTTATTCCCAAGCTGCCCAACCGGGTCAACAATCAGAGAATATTCGGACTTTATTCTTATCTTGTTTACTTTCATGCAAAGCCGCGGAATGGTAAAAATAAGTAAGATCGATCTTGTAGATATATTTTCTTACTTCATCATCCATAAAGTGGTAAGGAACATGGGAGATAAGTCGGATACTCAAATTGTTAGACGATTAACGCCAAGAGCTGGAGCGACCTGCTACTTCTTACCGACAATAATACAGCGCATTACCCATATTTTTCACATGTATGATATCGATTTTTCTTCTGTAAGCAATTTGACTGAGTCAAAAGGGAAAAAACATATCAAGGATGCAATTGAGTACCTATCAGTTGGTGAACTTACTTACAAAGATTGGATGTCAGGAAGTTCTTTCAATAACCTTACATTGGACTATGGTAGGCATTATATCGAGTATTTACAGGATTTTTACGACGACAATTATCCTATAGCCTTGGCACTAAATCATGTCGACACCATCAGAAAAAGTATACTTACTCGGGTCGGATACAAAGTACATAAAAACACAGTTCCAATGGTCTATGGCCTGTTAACTCAGGTTAATATTAAAGAAAGCCCCCACCTTAAAACGTTTGATGGGAAAAAGATCGACTTTCTAGAAAAAGAAATTAGAAATGAATATATTCGCTTCATTCACCCAATTCTTAAGCGTAACTACATTTTAAAAGAAGAAACAGTTAGAGAAATTGCTAAGCAGATTGGAGTGGATACTAATATTGAAAGATCTCAGCATTATGCAGATATTGAGCGGCTGAGAAACATTCTTTATTTCCTAACAGACGAAAAAGAATATTCGAAGCTGGATAACATAGTTAAGTACTCTAATTTCAACACAAGTATTAAAGAATTAGAGGGAATTATAACTAGTTTATCGACTAGAGTTACAGTGCCTGATTTACCTACTTCTACATACATAAAACAATATGTAGGTGAGTACTTTGAAAGAAATTCAAGTAGAGATGTTCTGAATTTCATTCGGAAGGTACAGAAAGCTGGGCAAACTTGCGTTATGGCCTTCACTGGGTGGAGGCGAAGCGAGTTTGGCTTTCCTATATCCTCTATATCTAGTGAGCCCAATCAGGATGTTTTGGATCAATATGCATTACCATACAGACATAATATCCATTGGCATGTATTCAAAACTCAACAAGGAACTAGCCTCGACAGAGAAATTACTCAAAGAACATATGAAATAATCAGATCACTGAGCAACTTCCATTGTCCATTAGAGCATGAACCTGCGATTTATTCCGAAACCTACAACATCAAGCAAGAACCAACAAGTAAAAATGTTTCGTCAAATAAAATGGCTGATGCGTGTAATGCTAATTGGTATAACTTCGCAATGCATTATAAGCCATTTAAGGCTCTAAACGAGATATCCTTACTCAGCGAACTAAAAAATAAGGTACCACTGTCTGAGTCTGAAGTGATTTTACTTAAGAATTTGTCTGTAAATCAACATTCAGAGGAATGGAATTATGCTCGCAACAATAATCTTTTATCCGAAGTTAAAAAGAGGGTTGAAAAGGAGTTACCTGTCGTTTCATTCATGCAAACCAGAACGGATATCTCAGTTGCATATTCTCATGCATCGCGATCACCTAATACTATCTAAGCCGATCACCTAATACCATCCATCAAGATCACTCAATACCATCGATGCCGATCACTTTTCGGTCAAAATGGTATTGAGTGATCGGCTTGAATGGTATCGTTCAATTTGTACACGTTTTTGTCTAGCCAGTAG
>NZ_JAGGDL010000066.1:0-9320 GCF_017653575.1 Pseudoalteromonas sp. K222D | reverse complement strand
ATAAGAGCAAATAAAATTCGGTGTCAACCGGCCAAGATAATTGACGCGGAACCGGCCAAGTTAATTGACGCTAGATACTAAAGTATATACATCGAAGTTTGGAATATAACTTGTTTCGTATTTTTTGTGGCTTAGTTCTTTAAATGCCCTAACGAATTTTTTAGGCTGAATAGTTACGTTAAAGCGTTTAGTAAGCTTACCTACATAATGATCAAGTGTATGTAACAGTTTCTCATCATTAATCTCAGAAAAGAAAAACAGCCAACCTTTGGCTTTATTGTCGAAAACACACCCCGTAATCCGAAGGTTAAGTCGCCAAAGTAAAAACTCTTCACTTTTCTGTTTTGAATGTTTGTAACTGGTGAATATTGAAACTAATGAATGTTTTAACCTTTCAATTGAGCCAAGTCGTGCGCTAATTTTTGAATCTTGAAAATGATAACCTAGATAATCAAATGGACGACCTAACTGTTCAATCGTCGATTTATCTGGTCGTTTGATTGGGTCATACATTTTTAACCCAATTCGACCAAAACGATTACATACATCTGTAGCTATGGCCTGCGCATCATTAAAGTCACAAAAAATCATGACATCATCGACATATCGGTAGTACTTAATGTTCTGTAACGACTTAAAGTAATTATCAATATTTAACAGATAAATTGCAGCAAGAATATTTGATATCGCTAAGCCTTGAGGTACACCTCTTGCTGATGGCATATCAGTGGTTTTAGAAACTGAGACTGTAGGCGAGGTAATGGCAGAAAAAAGCACATTCTTGATATCATCAGATCGTATCTTTTTACCTAAGCGTCTTCTTAATTCATTGTGTTTTATTGAAGGATAAAAATTACTGACATCTAGTTTAATGACACCAGTATATGCACCAGAAGCTAAGTTTACCTTTACACGTTTAATTACCTTTTGCGGTAAATTAAATTCCACAACGCCATCATAAACTTCAGTGACAAAATCACACATAGCACGCATAGCAATGCGATCTCTTACAGTAGGAATTGAAATTTCTCTAGGTATTTTGTCTTTACCTTTACTCACTAATTTCAACTTGTATTTAGTGAATTTATAAGTGCCAGCCAACATTTTTCGAGACAAAATAGCAATTTGGTCATCTAGCTGAATACGGAACGCGTACTGATCTAAGTTATCAATTCCCGTTGCGCCAGAATAAACAACATGGTCAACAAAAATACGCTTTAGATTATCTTCTGCAAAATGATTATTAAATTGCTGCTGAATCGTCATGCTAACTTCTCAATAGCAACCAAAAGAATAATGGGCAATAAATATAGAAGTGTTAGTAATACATATCGTTTAGTTAACCACCATGTAATGCTTAACCAGTGATACCAAGTCGGACAACGGTCTAAATCTTCTTTGCACCCTGTGTTCGTATCGACATCTTTATTGTTAGTAACGTGTTCAAGACACAAGGCGAGATAGTAATCATAATCCGTATGGTTTTCACAAAGTCCCATAATTTGTTCATAATCAGAAGATAATTGCGCAATATTAGCGTCTTGTGCCTTCGCTTTTTGATAGAAAGTATTCAGAGTCTCATAACTTTCTTTAATGAGGCTTGCTCGTTCTTTAAAGGACAATCCGGCAATAAACCCAGACATACTTAACACCAGTACTGAATACACTATCCAGCTAATACCTGCTAAATCTTCTTGCCCGACAGATGGCATAAACTTTAAATAATAAATAGAAACAGCAACGCCAAAAAAGGAATACCACAACAGTAATAGCTGTGATTGAAAAGCGTTTGAAAGTAAGCGCTTTTCTGCTTGTATTCTTGCTTTTCTTGTCCACCAAACGTTATCTGAAAATGCCATTTATTTACTTCCTTGAAAATAAGATGTTCTAGGGTGTCTATAAGTTACATAGGATTAACACCCCTTACGGGGCAAGCCATATATACTCGAAAGTACAATGACTAAGAGACAAGCTCTTCAGTATTAGTTGCACTCACAAGTGAGTGGTCAACCTAATCAAACCGAAACTATCAAAGGTCAACACACCCTAGAACAAAACTGGTTATACGGGTACTTTCCCTGTTAGCAAATCTTGCATCAGGCCCATTTTATTTAGTTTTAATTTTTCTAAATATTCTTTTTCTATTTGAATAAGTGACTCTTGCGTCTCATACCTACGACAAAGTTCTTTTTGTTCATCAATATTTGGAAGAGCTATTTTTAATGGTCGTAGATCTTCCAAATTAATGTTTTTTTGAGCACTCAATGGGGCCAAGGCATCTAATCGTCTTTTATTTCGTCTAATAGATATTTCAACAAATCGGGTAGTGGAAAGTTCATCGTTTACTACTACACCAACTATGCTGTCGGGAAAACACATTGGTATATTCAGAATACCAGTATCAGCAATATTGGCTGCGATAGTCACAGCAATAGTTCCTTTAGGAAATTCTTTACTAACATTTCGTCCAAAATCAGACAGCGTTTGGTTATATTCAGTGATAAACCCGCCTTGAGCCTTTGTAACACTGCCTGTTTGAATAAAGGGGTGTAGCCCTCCGTAGCACTTTGTATCGTCTCTTGGTCTGTGGGTAAATTTTCCACGTTCAACTGTAGCGATTGACTCTAAAGTAACAATTTCCCAGCCATCTGGAACCCAACCTAGCTCTGTTTTTCGGTAAAGCTCTGGTGCTTCTGCATAGCTTGACCGCAACTGCCCGTAGTTTTTGTTGGTCTCTGGTGTGCCAGAAAGGTCGATGCCGCGAGAGAATAAATCTGCCATCATGCCTTGTTTAATTGCTGTATATTTACCGATAAGGTTTTGGGTTTGGTCAATAAGGTTATCAACAGTATTTAATATTTGAGATATTTTTTTCTGAGCAAGCTTGGTAGGTAAGATTAATCCAACATTAGCCATAACCCCATTCATCAATTTAGGGTTACCAATATATGATACGTAATTTTTAGAAATACTACTTAGTTGATATGCAAGGAACTGATGGTCAACTTCATCATTTTTTGACTTTAAAGTTCCACAAACATTAGTGCAGTTGAATTTACCCTTTCGATTGAATATGGTTCCGGCATTTTCTCCATCAGTTGTCCATGTAATATAATCCCCATCAAAATCATATGTTTCTATAGAACCCATTTTACCGTTGTTGCGGGTTTGAGAAGAGTAA
Source organism: Pseudoalteromonas sp. K222D (assembly GCF_017653575.1). Lineage (NCBI taxonomy): Bacteria > Pseudomonadati > Pseudomonadota > Gammaproteobacteria > Alteromonadales > Pseudoalteromonadaceae > Pseudoalteromonas > Pseudoalteromonas sp. K222D. Next base: position 6,139 of record NZ_JAGGDL010000066.1, on the reverse strand, counting down.
ACAGGGTATACACCGGGGTTAGAGTTTACCTCTTCTTGACTTATTACTCGCCCTCTACCTATATGGCAAATTTCTTCTATTGTACAGTCAGTCCAACCTGACGGAATGTTTTGAAACTTTGATATATCATATAAATTCTTATGTCTAATTTTATTCATAACCCAACTCCACTAAAAAACTATTTAGTAAAGTTGACTGCTGATCACGTTCAGTAAGAATCTCTTTAGCAGTAATTGCATACTTGTTATGGAGATTCTCAACAGCCTTAATTAGCTGCGATTCAAGTTGGCGGAGGTAGTGAACATAACTATCAACCATCTGCTGTTTAAAGCGTGCCTCAATAAGTGCCTTAGCTTCTGCTGGCGTGATTTTTTCACGTGCAGCATCAACTAGGTCTTCTTTTTTCTTTTCAGCTTCTTTAATACCAGCTTTTAGCTCTTTCAACTCTTTTTCAAGCGCAGTATGCTGCTCTAGCTTAGTATCTATAACATCGTTAGCTGTAGTTAGTTTTTCAATTTCACCTTCAAGTTGCAGTGCTCGTGTTGGGTCTTCTTTTTTGGCAAACTTTAGTTCTTTCTTTAAATCGCGCAGTTGGCTATTGTTCTCTTTTTTCGCATCTTTTAATGCTTTTACCTGAGGTTTTGGCAGTACTCCAGATTCCGATTCTTCTTGCTCGTTTTCATTATCATCTTCAGTCGTTTCATTTGCAGCAGCAAATAGGGCTTCAAGTTCAGTAATTCTAGCTGCGTCATTCTTTAAGTTGGTTAACACCTCTGGAAACTGAGATTCAAGAATTTCTTCATCTGGAATAAGTTCAGCATTCCAACCTGAGTTGGCAATAGATTTCAGGTCCGCCTCATGCTGTTTAAAGTTACTCGCCATCGCCCCACGGACTTGATAAATCGACAATAGGTTTTCAGGCAATAGTGCAGTGACAATACTATTTAGCGCATCGCGCCTTAGAGCAAATACGCCTTTAGATCCTAACTTCTCATCACCCAACTCGTGAAAGGCAGGTAAGAAGTTAGTGTCCCACCATTTTATCAATTGGTCGTTAAACGCATCATGTTTAGCAATAAGCTGTGGATGACTCTCAATAATAGCTTTAATATCCGCTTTGCTTTCAAGTGTCTGATTAAAAGAAAAGTAGTGATCATCAGCTTGTTTAGGGTGCCCAGAAGTAAATAAGGCTTCTTTTAAATTTGGGTAATTTTGCCAATGTGAATCAAGACTGTTTACTTCATCCGCAGGCACACCACCATTTAAATGAGCTTTTACATCATGGGGTTCTGGTGCTGGGCTATTATCAACAAAACGCCTAATGTTTAAGTTGAACTCTTCTGCTTCAAGCTCGCTTACAGGCACTGCGCGTGCGTACTTTTCGATCTCATTTTCTGTGTTTGACGTTAACGCACCATAAACATGCGTGATTTTTTCAATGTCTTCTGGACGAAGGCTGTTTTGATTTTTACCTTCTTTGTATTCGCGATCTGCATTGATAAATACAATGTGTTTGCGCTTAGCTGCATTGGCTTTGTTAAACACTAAAACACACGCTGGAATGCCTGTACCGTAAAATAAACCTTGAGGTAAGCCGATAACCGCTTCGAGAATGCCTTCTTCAATGAATCGTTGGCGACAGAGTTTTTCTTCACCACCACGGAATAGCACCCCATGTGGCATTACTATTGCCATTTTTCCGTCTTGTTTTAGTGAAGCAAGCATATGCTGCACAAACATGAAGTCAGCTTTTTTGCCTCCTTCAGGTAGCCATGTGTGAAAACGACCTTGATGTGTCATGCCTTCGCGACTGTAATTCTGAGAAAATGGTGGGTTCGCGATCAAGCGAGAGAAAGTGCGGATCTCACCATTAGCATCGACATGTTGCGGTTTAGCTAGCGTATCTTCATTTTGAATATTCGCACCACCAACACCATGTAAGATCATATTCATTTTACAAATAGACCAAGTAGTACCGCTGTCTTCCTGACCAAATAAATCTATTTTGCTTACGTCACCACCAGTTTCTTCAACGTATTTTTTACTTTGGATGAGCATACCGCCACTCCCAACCGTCGGGTCGTAGATCTCCATGCCTTCACCGGGCTGTAAAAGCTCTACTAGTAAGCGAACCACTTCTGAAGGTGTGTAGAATTCACCGCCTTTTTTACCTGCACTATCGGCAAAATGCTTGATTAAGTATTCGTAAGCCGCACCGAGCAAATCTGGAAATTCGAAGTCATCATTTGTTAGTGGGATAGTATTAAAGTGCTGGATAAAGTTAACCAGAACATTATCTTCCATAGGTTTTTTGCCTACTTTTTTATTGAAGTTAATGTGCTTAAGTACGTCTTCCAGACCTTTTTTAATGTTTGCGTCTTCAAGCGCTGCTAACGCTTTATTTAACTCAGTACCCACATTTTTTTTAATGTGCTTTATAGTTGACCATGCGGCTTTTTCTGGCACAAAGTATTCAAACTGTGATGGCAATGAAACAAGCTTTTCAATTGCAGTTTCTGACTTCCCTTCTTTTGCTAAACGGGCGCGAATAGCTGCTTTATCTGCTTCAAATTGATCAGACATACGTTTTAAGAACAACATACCAAAAATATATTCTTTGTATTCTGATGCATCCATTTTGCCACGTAATATGTCGCAAGCTTTGAATAGCAGGGTTTCTAATTTATTTAGTGTCAGTTTCTGTTTCATGTTTTCAATAATTCTCAGTTTTGGGTTGTGCGAGTAAAATCACAGCTCTATTAAATTCTTTGCAGTTGATGCTTGCCGCTTTATATTTCAAAAAATTCTTCATCTATTTTCTTCAGGTGCAACACCTGTTCGTCTCTGCTACCGATGTTATATCGCAGCATGAGTTTAGCTAATTCTTTACCGTTGATAAGTACAATGCGCATTCCTAAATCTTTAGCAGTTTGCACTGCGGATGGTGTGAAATCAGATGTGGTAATGAATATACCTTTTTGCGCTTTCTTTAAATTGAGCGCCCCAAAAAAATCTCGGATATCACCAGAGCCGACGTTATTGCCTTCTGCATAGCGTTTAGCTTGAATATAAATTTGGTCAACGCCAAGTGGATCTTGATCTATTACTCCATCTACACCATTGTCGCCTGATTTACCTAGCGCATGGGATGCACCTTCACCAGCACCGCCATAGCCCATAGCAATTAGCAACTCTATCAACAGCTTCTCAAAAAATGCAGGTGTAACTTTACGTGTTCTCGATAAAAGGTCCGATGTAAGGGCGTCATTAATTGCTTTGTAGGCATTTCTTAATGCTTCATCTGGCGTGATGTCTTCTATATTATCATTACTTTGGGGATTTATTGGGGCAGTTATTACTGCAGCCTCATTTTTTTGTTCAGAAAAGGCGACAAATTCATCAAATTGCTTCAAATAGTTTTTATCTATTACCGTTAATTCATCTTCGAGTGCTTTTATGCCTCGTGTAGTAATTACAAAGTGTGCACGTCTCGTAACTTCTAGAAGTCTAGCCTTTGTAAGGTATGTGCGTGCCCAGCCAACTCGGTTATCGAGAATAGGCTGCCTCCCACTTGGGAGTGTCTCAGTTTTTTCTTCGTCAGTAAGGTTAAACTGTTCAGCCAGTTCGTTAATTACATCCCTTAGCTTAACTTCTCTTCCATGGGCTCTATGTGCAACCTCTAAAAATGGGCGCATAAATTGCTGGTAATTAGGTATCACTAGCAGTCCTTTGTGTTGTTAGTACAATGGCCGACAATACTGCGCACTGTAACTTTTATACTATCTAGGTACAGTATTGTAATTTAGTTAAAAGCTCAATATTAATGTGTTATATAGTGTATAAATAAAACTGAACTTTAGCTACAAATACTCATTATCAAGGTTCTTAGCTAATTGAATCAACAAGCTATGTTGTTTAGGGTCATCTATTGCTTCAATTGCTGAACCATTCAGATCACCAAAGTATGACCCTAGCCAAAGTACAATATCCCAGTCGAAATAGTATTTACTTACCTGTCCAATAATAGGTTCTAAAATAGGTTTAACGCGTCGCTTATAGATATCAAACTGAAAAGCAGGGTAGCCTTCATATCCTGCGAAATTTGGTGCTGTTACAAAAAAGGCTTTATTTGTATCGACTAATTTTTTTAAATCTTGTTCAGTAAATGGCTTGCTGGGTGTCGAGAGTAAATCAATGACTTGAGCCGCCGATAAAAGAGCGTGATGCGATAAGAATAAGTTGATTTGATTGTAATAAATACGGTGTTGCTCAGTAGGCGCATTTGTAAGTTTATTAAGTTTGAGTACTTCAGTAAAAAACTGGATGTACTGCTGAGTTCGCGAAAAATCATTCATTTTAATGCTCCTAAAAAGCGCTTTATATGTTGTTTTTTATTAGTACGAATAAAAAAATCGAGTTCCTTTTCGAGCTTATCCTGCCCCTCTGGTGATTCAAGTAGATCAATTAGCGTTGTCATTTTGTTAACTTTTTGCTTTTTTATAAAAAAATAAAAATATTTTTTTTGAGAAAAAAGTCTACTTTTAATCAGTTTTTCGAATAGTTTTAGCTTTGATTCTGTAATGAGCATTTCGTGTTCTCCTACTTTTAAAAAGAATTAACCATTTTATATATTATTGTTATTTATCGATTTTCAGCTGTAAATCATTTTAGATGGAAACACTTTTACTTAATGTATTTAGGTTGACAAATCATGATTTCATGTTATTAAGTTGTTGATTTTAATGTGTTAATTTTAATTGTAGACTGTTTTTTATACTTGACACTATTTTATTTGTATATAGATTTAAATACATATTAAGAGAGGATTATGGGTATGAAAAAAGATGAAATTATTGAAGAAGGTAATGGCGGATTAATTTTCCGTTATAAGGAACAGCCACCAGTTTCATTTCTTATTTTAAGACACTTAGATGAGTGGAGAGTAAAATGTTATGAACAAAAACAGCTCGTACCTTATTTCCCAACTAAGAGAGTTTCTTCTGTCGGATTAGCTACGAAGCATGCGCCGTCAGCAAAGTCTTTGGTTCCATTAGAAGCATTGTCGAAACTAGAAAGTGGCTTTTTAAAAGCACTTCTCTTTTTGTCTAATGTAAAGAAAATATCAATGCAAATTCCTTTGGATAATATTTATAGAACGATTGATATTGCTCAGGGAAAAAGTATTAAACATCCTGGTTTTAAGCCGAAAGGTAATATTTCGAAAGAGCATGATGTATATCAGGCTGCTCCAATGACTACTGATGTATTAATGACTTACACTGATGCTAATGGGGGAGAAGTAAGTCATGCCATCTCACTAAAGTGTTTAAATCGTGATGGTAGATTAGGGGCCACAGATAAAAAAATTGAGCGAATTAACGATAAACATGAAATTGAACAGCAATATTGGTTAGAGCAAGGGGTTAGGTGGAGTTTAATCACAAGTGACCATGATTTACTAGAATATTACTTTCAAGAAAATTTAGCTGAAGCTTATATATTGGGGCAAAGAAATTACCCTAAGCAAAAACTTAATAAGGTTAAAAAAGAAATTATTATTGTTTTCGATCATCGTGAGTATATAACTTTGCTTAAGTTATGCGAATTAGTTTCACAGGTGACTGAAATTGAAATTAGCTTAGTAAGGGCTATATTTTGGTATCTTATTTGGCATCACGAAATTAGCTTTGATTTGCATAGGGAGATTGGAACTTATCATATTCTCTATCCTGCTAAGGAGGAGGTATGGTGTTAAAGTATATTAAAAATCAAGTGCTAAAATCCCCAGTTATAGATGCTCAATCTAGTAAACAATTTGATAAAAGCAAAGTAGCTAAAAAAGATATTAGAATTACGATTGTTGAATATCCATTTATGAATTATCCAGAGTACATATTGCTGTCATTACAAGATAAAAATAAAATAAAAAAGCCATTTGTACATAAATTAAATACACCACTGTATGGGTTTTTTATACAAGAATATGAGTGTATAGAAAATGACTTTATTTCAGGAAAGCGTGCAGCATGGTATTCAGAGTTACTTTTAGCGTCGAAAGAAACGTAAGCGCGCATTTAAGCAGTGCGCTTAGCTATAATCGAAGTCTAGCTGCACATTCCACGGCATTAGGTCGGTAAAA
>NZ_JAGGDL010000065.1:0-9368 GCF_017653575.1 Pseudoalteromonas sp. K222D | reverse complement strand
CAGTAGTGAAACGAAACAGCGCCGATGATAGTGTAGCATTTGCTATGTGAAAGTAGGACATTGCCAGGCTCCAAATTTAGTCGAGAGACTTTAAATTGAATAAATTATAAAAATAAGAAAATTGAAACGAATTTTCTTGGTAACAATAGCGTTTTGGACCCACCTGACCCCATGCCGAACTCAGTAGTGAAACGAAACAGCGCCGATGATAGTGTAGCATTTGCTATGTGAAAGTAGGACATTGCCAGGATTTAAATTAAAGAAACCCGTTACAGTAATGTAACGGGTTTTTTGCTTTTTAGAATTTATAAAGTAAGCACAAGCTATTTAAAAAGTGAAAGCGTACTTACTGCTTGCATGCTAAAATTCTGCTTTATATAACCGTGTAATTGAGGTTTCTATTGCCTACTACTGATTATCAACAAGTATTGAATGACATAACCCAAGAGGTAGCTCCCTTATTATCACAAGGTAAAGTGGCCGATTATATTCCGGCGTTGGCAGAGGTTGATCCCGAACAATTTTCTATTGCTATTTACACTACCTCAGGCGAAACATTTTGTGCGGGTGATTGTACGCAACAATTTACTATTCAATCTGTATCAAAAGTAATGACATTAACGTTAGCATTACAACGTTATGGTGATGAGCTGTGGCATCGCGTGGGGAAAGAGCCATCAGGAACTGCATTTAATTCGCTTACTCAGTTGGAATTTGAAAAAGGCATACCTCGTAACCCATTTATTAATGCAGGTGCGATTGTAACCTGCGATGCTTTATACAGTCGCTTATCGGCTCCTATGCATACTATGCTTGAAACATTTCGGGCTTTATCGGGGAATAGGTGTATAGCAATAGATAAAAAGGTAGCAAACTCAGAATATGAGTTTAGGCATAGAAATGCGGCTATGGGGCATTTAATGAAGTCATTTGGTAACTTTGAAAATGAAGTGGATGATGTGCTTTGGGCTTACTTTAACTTTTGTGCTATTGAACTAAATTGTATTGAACTGGCAAAAGCGTATAATTTTTTAGCTAATAATGGGATTGATAACACTTCAGGTAAACGGGTGTTACCGAGCCGTCAAACTAAGCAGCTTAACTCTTTACTCTTTACCAGTGGTTTATATGATGCAGCAGGTGACTTTGGTTATAGGGTAGGTATGCCGGGGAAATCTGGGGTGTCTGGTACGGTTTTAGCGGTATTACCTAATAAATTTACTGTTGCGGTATGGTCACCAGGGTTAAACTCTTTTGGCAACTCGGTGGCGGGAATAGCAGCATTAGAGCTGCTATCAAAAAAACTCGACATTTCAATATTTTAAGGAGCTATTGCTCCTTAAAATCTTATTTATCCCAGTAGACTAGTTCGAGGCAATCTTCGCGCTCTGGTAAACCACGAGATAAGCGAGGAGAGTGCTGCACTAATACTTCAAAGCTTGCTCTGTTAGCGTATTTACTTATTTGTGATAATGACGAGTAGGTAATTGCTTTTTGCTGGTGTTTTGCTGAGTTACTGACGTTTATTTTATGATAAACATTGGCAGATAAATCATGTAAAACCGCCGCAAGCGCACAATCACCAGCACCATTGGTGTTTTTGATTGAATCAGGGCCACCCATAAATGGGGCTGTGTGGCTATAGGCTCTAATTGGATCATCACAGTCAGCTTTGCGCATAGCACGTGAGAACTCATAACGATTAAAATCTGGAATTGCACCAGGTAATAATGTGTACTCGGTTTCGCGTTTTAATTGCTCGTCAACGTAACCTGCCATGAATAAGCCTTTTTCACCGGCAGTACAAATTACTAAGTCGACCCAATCAAGCGCTTTATCAGCTGCTAAAAGGGGATCTTCAAAACCAGTAATTGCCAAGCCTTCCTCTTCGTTCATTGCAAGAATATCGACATGCTTTTCAACAAAGTTAGCCCACCAGGTTGGATCTTGTTCAATTAAGAATTTAGTTCCAAGTGTAAGTACCACAGGCACACCAGCATCATTAGCGTATTTAACCGCTTGTATGGTGGCTTCTGTCATGGTTTCTGCGCCTTGAGTGCGCATTAAATAAGCACTGATCACCAACGCGGAAGAATTTTCAATAAGGCTTTTATCGATAGATTCAGGGCGTAAGTGGTTCATTAACCCTGCACTTATAGCAAAAGTTCGCTCACCAGTTTCATCAATTAGTGTAAAACAGCGACCAATTGGCCCATCTACAGGTTGTAAATAATCTAAATCTACGCGGCTTGAGGTATTACATAAAAAACGATAAGCATAACTGCCTATATTTATGTTTTCACTCATTACGCCCAATAGCACAGATCTGTCATCGGCAAGTACTGAATAGTTGTGCATAGTATTACCAACGGTTCCGCCAGCATACTCGTAGTCAACCATTTCATGTAGCTTTAAACGCTCATATAAGGCGTTAGTGACGTCACTATCTATAACTTGTGACATGCCTCGTTGCAGCTTAAATTCATCAAGGAAAGCTTGATCGACCTTGGCTTCGATATCGACAACAATCTGATCGATTCCGGTAATATAGCTACTGTGTAATCTTTCTGTGGCGTTAAGTTGATTAGTTAGTGGATCTTTGGCTTCCACTGGAAAATAATGTTTATGCCTGCGACGTCCAGGAAATTTCATTTGCTACCCGTATTGTGAGCTAAATAAAAAAAGCGTGAGATTATAGCGCGAATCCCCCCTTAGGAGCCACGATAAACCGTTTTAATTTGTTTTATTTTTGCAATAAATGCCGTAATTACGCACTTTAATTAGCTAACTTGATATAATCCATGCATAAAAAATAATTAAAGTAGCTTCAATGAACGAACGATTTGATGACAACTATTGGATGCAACAAGCGTTAACGTACGCAAAGCAAGCAGAACAACTAGATGAGATCCCTGTTGGTGCCATACTTGTTAAAGACAATCAGCTTGTTGCTGCAGGGTATAATCGTTCTATTACTGATAATGACCCATCAGCTCATGCTGAAATGATGGCTGTACGTAAAGGCGGTAAAGTACTTAATAATTATCGTTTAATTGATTGCACGCTTTATGTGACCTTAGAGCCATGCTCTATGTGCGCGGGGTTATTAGTGCACAGTAGAATTAAGCGTTTAGTGTTTGGTGCTGCCGATGCTAAAACAGGATCTGCTGGCTCGATTATGAATTTGTTGCAAGAGCCTAAGCTAAATCATCAGGTGGAGGTATTAGGTGGTGTACTAGAGGGGCAGTGCGCTACTATTATATCTGACTTTTTTAAGCGCAGAAGAGCGCAAATTAAGGCAGCCAAAAAGGCTGCTCGTAATAGCAATGAACTTTAACTTGCTGCCATTAAAGCATCTAGCTCTGCCATTTTTTGCATTGCAAACATGCGGCGGCGCCAAATTATTTTTTTATGTAAATTACGCAGCATAACGCGGCGTCGAGTTGCTGTTGAGTTAATTGTTTTTCGTTTGAATCTTTGCGTGCGTTTACGTTTTAGCATGTTTTCTCCTAATGCAATAATGAGAAATGCACAAATTATATCCAAATTACTCAGATGTTTATCATTAATTAATGTGAATATATAATTAACACACATTATTGAACATTTGATGACAAGTAAACAGTTTTTTAATTACCTAGGGCGTATTTATTAGAGTAATGAATTAGTTGTTATTATTATCGTTTGTCAGTTTACTATTTTGCTTCAACCTCATCCCCAATTTTAGGGGCAACTACAGGTGCTTCTGGTTTTTCTTCTATTGCGTTATTTTCATCAAGCCAAACTAGGGCATCGTAATAACGGCGAATATTATCAACATAGCTCACCGCAACATCACCACGAGAATAGCCATAACGCGTTTTTCGGTAGTAACGTTTTTTAATTAGTAATGGTAAGCGCTTTTTAACATCGGCCCACTTATCAGGGCTTGCGCCTTGTTGTTTAGTAATAATTCGTGCGTCGTTTACATGTCCCCAGCCTACATTATACGCAGCAAGTGCGAGCCAGGTTCTGTCTGGTTGTGGAATACGATCAGGGATACGTTTAATTAGTTTACTTAAGTATTTTGCGCCACCGCGAATATTTTGCTCTGGCTCTAACCTATTAGTTACCCCAACTTGCTTAGCAGTATTACGGGTTAGCATCATAATACCTCGCACCCCAGTTGGGGATTTTGCTCGTGGGTTCCACATAGATTCCTGATAGCTTAATGCTGCGAGTAAACGCCAATCAAGTGTTCCTGCATATTGTTCAAACCATGGTTGGTATTTAGGCAGTGTTTCTTTTATTGCTTCAATATAGGCAAGTGTATTTACGTAGTTAAATTGACGAACGTGACCAAAGTATTTTTCTTCAAGTACATAAAGTTGATTATTTTGTTTTGCTTCACCAAAAAAAGGGACTAATAAAGCATAAAGCGAATCGTCATTTGATTTACGCAGCATCCACGCGATCGGGTCGTTATGCGTAATTGAAAAACCAATACTTAAATTAGGGTGATAACGACGAAATAACGATAACGTATGGGTGTCGGCTAAAGTGTAATCTATTTCGCCATCAATAACGGCTTGTAGTAACTCTTCTTCGTCAAATTCTTCGGTTTCGCTCCAGTTAAGTTCTGGATTGCTTTTTTTTACTTTTTGTAAAGTAAGTGAGTGACTACTTTTAGCTATAACCATGAGATTACCAGTTAAATTATCATAGTCGCGTGGTCGCTCTATACCTTGTTTATACACTAGTTTTTGACTAATGGTTCGGTAGGTAGGGCCAAAACGATATTGTTGTGCACGTGTTTTATTATAGGTAAGGCCTGAGGCAATTAAATCAAGATCACCGCTTTGCAGGCGTGCAAACATGTCTGATAAATTAAAAAATGGGACTATTTCAAGCTCTACACCTAAATAGTCTGCAAAGGCCTGAGAAAGCTCGTATTCAAAGCCTTGCTCACCTTGTACTGCCTGATAATAGTTACTGGCACTGGCTAATGTACCCACTCTAATTTTGTTTTGCGCTTTTATTTGGGCAAGTTGAGTCGACTGCTCTTGTATATCGCATGCACACAACAGCATAACTAAAGTAATAATTATGATTAGTTTTTCTTTCAACATTGTTTGCCTCTTTAACGCCCTAATCCCCGTTATAACAAAACTTAGCCATTACGTCACTTAGCGTTTAGTTTTATTCGTTTCGAGTGGCTGTAAATAAAGAAAAAAAGTTAATTTTATGAAAAGCGAAATTATGAGTTAAATCTAAGTGCTACTTAGACTATAATGTTGCCCTAAAATATCGTTCAATCCCTAACCCCGGATGAAATTATCTATGTTGATCCTTCGTGGTGCACCAGCACTTTCAGAGTTCAGAGTTAATAAAATTTTAGCGCGTTGCCAACAATCGCAACTTCCTGTCACCAACGTATATGCTGAATATGCGCACTTTGCCGACTTAACATCGCCATTGAGTAGCGCTGAGCAAACCAAGCTTGAAAAACTATTAACCTACGGTCCAACTATTGCTGAGCATACCCCAGCAGGTAAACTTGTATTAGTAACACCTCGCCCTGGCACTATTTCGCCTTGGGCTTCTAAAGCAACCGACATAGCCCATAACTGTGGCTTAAAGCAGGTTCATCGTGTTGAACGCGGTATTGCTTATTATGTTGAAGGTGAGCTAAACGCAGAGCAACTTTTACAAGTAACGGCGTTATTACATGACCGTATGACCGAAGCAACCCATAGCCAGTTTGAGGATGCTGCGCAACTATTTCGCAGTGATGCACCGCGTCAAATGTCATCTGTAGACATTTTAAGTGGTGGGCGAGAAGCGCTTGCAATTGCTAACGTTGAACAAGGTTTTGCCCTTGCAGATGACGAAATAGATTACCTAGTAGAAAACTTTATAAAGTTAGGCCGTAATCCTAACGATATCGAATTGTTTATGTTTGCCCAAGCAAACTCAGAGCATTGTCGTCATAAAATATTTAATGCAAACTGGACAATCGATGGTGAAGAGCAGCCAAAGTCGCTGTTCAAGATGATTAAAAATACTTTTGAGAAAAACCCTGAAAATGTCTTGTCGGCATATAAAGACAATGCCGCGGTAATGAAAGGCTCAAAAGCGGGGCGCTTCTTCCCCAATGCGCAAGGTGAATATGCGTATCATCAAGAAGACATCGAAATACTAATGAAAGTTGAAACTCATAATCACCCAACCGCCATAGCGCCATTTTCAGGTGCTGCTACAGGCTCAGGTGGTGAAATACGTGATGAAGGTGCTACTGGCCGTGGTTCTAAGCCTAAAGCTGGTTTAGTTGGCTTTACTGTTTCTAACTTACGTATTCCTGGTTACGAGCAACCGTGGGAAAGTGATTTTGGTAAACCTGGGCGTATTGTTACCGCTTTGGATATTATGACTGAAGGGCCGCTTGGCGGCGCTGCATTTAATAATGAGTTTGGCCGTCCTAATTTGTTAGGTTACTTTCGTACCTATGAAGAGCAAGTGACAAGCCATAATGGCCTTGAGGTACGTGGTTACCACAAACCAATTATGCTTGCCGGTGGTTTAGGTAATATTCGCACAGACCATGTACAAAAAGGTGAAATTCCTGTTGGTGCTAAGCTCATTGCTTTAGGTGGCCCAGCAATGAACATAGGTTTAGGCGGCGGTGCAGCATCAAGCATGGCGTCTGGGCAATCAAATGAAGATTTAGATTTTGCTTCAGTACAACGCGAAAACCCAGAAATGGAACGTCGTTGCCAAGAAGTTATCGACAAATGTTGGCAGCTAGGTGATGAAAACCCAATTGCGTTTATTCACGATGTGGGCGCCGGTGGTTTATCAAACGCATTTCCTGAACTAGTAAATGACGGTGGCCGTGGTGGTAAGTTTCAACTACGCGATATTCCAAATGATGAGCCAGGTATGGCACCACACGAAATTTGGTGTAACGAATCGCAAGAGCGTTATGTACTTGCCGTAGGTGTTGAAGATTTTGACCGTTTTGAAGCTATTTGTAAGCGCGAACGAGCACAGTACGCGGTAATAGGCGAAGCGACTGCTGAGCCACACCTAACGGTTGCCGATAGCCACTTTGATAATAACCCTGTTGATTTACCACTAGACGTATTATTAGGTAAAGCACCTAAAATGCATCGCGATGTAACCTCAAAGCAGGTTGTAGGTAAAGCACTTGATGTTACAAATATTAATGTAGCAGATGCGGCGCAGCGTTTATTGCGCTTACCAACCATTGCAGAAAAAACCTTCCTTATTACAATTGGCGATCGCTCGGTAACAGGCTTAGTAGCGCGCGACCAAATGGTTGGCCCTTGGCAAGTGCCTGTGGCTAACTGTGCTGTAACTGCTGCTACATACGATACTTACCATGGTGAAGCTATGTCGTTGGGCGAGCGCACTCCTGCAGCGCTATTAAATTACGCTGCATCGGCGCGTTTAGCTGTGGCAGAGTCGTTAACAAATATTGCCTGTGCAAATATTGGTAGCCTTGAAAATATTAAGCTTTCGGCTAACTGGATGGCAGCAGCGGGTCACCCTGGTGAAGATGCTGGTTTATATGAAGCAGTAAAAGCCATAGGTGAAGAACTTTGCCCAGCGCTTGGTTTAACAATTCCAGTAGGTAAAGATTCTATGTCGATGAAAACGACATGGAAAGATGAAGGTGATTCACAAGAGAAATCAGTAACATCACCGCTATCGTTAATTATCACTGCCTTTGGCCGTGTTGACGATGTACGTAAAACAGTGACACCGCAGCTACGTACCGACAAAGGCGAAACATCACTTATTTTAGTTGACTTAGGTGCGGGTAAAAACCGCATGGGCGCATCAAGCTTAGCACAGGTTTATAAGCAATTAGGTGATATAACGCCTGATGTTGATAGCCCAGAGTTATTAAAAGGCTTTTATAACGCCATGCAAGTATTGGTAGCTGATAGTAAGTTACTTGCTTATCATGACCGTTCAGACGGTGGTTTATTTACCACAGTTGCCGAAATGGCATTTGCTGGCCACACAGGTGTAACTGTTGATATTAATGGCTTAACAGGCAACGACATTGAAGCGCTTTACAACGAAGAGCTTGGCGCTGTTATTCAAGTGGCTAATAGTGATTTAGATGCAGTTAATGCGGTACTTAAAGATCATGGCTTAGCGACAATCAGCCATATTATAGGCACGCTTAATAGCGACGATGCGATTGTATTTAACCGTGGTAAAAATACCGTGCTGAGTAACACGCGTACAGAGCTGCGTACTATGTGGGCAGAAACAACGTATCAAATGCAGGCGCGTCGCGATAACCCTGAGTGCGCTAAGCAAGAGTTTGATGCCAAATTTGATGTTAAAGATCCTGGCTTAAACGTTAAGTTAAACTTTGACTTAAACGAAGATATAGCAGCACCGTATATTGCAACGGGCGCTAAACCACCAATGGCTATTTTACGTGAGCAAGGAGTAAACTCTCATCTAGAAATGGCTGCCGCATTTAATCGTGCTGGTTTTGCTGCCATTGATGTACACATGAGCGATATTCTAGAAGGGCGTTTATCACTTGAGCAGTTTAAAGGCTTAGTGGCATGTGGTGGTTTCTCTTACGGTGACGTATTAGGTGCAGGCGAAGGTTGGGCTAAGTCGATATTGTTTAACGACATGGCGCGTGAACAGTTCCAAAGCTTTTTCCACCGTGAAGATACCTTTAGTTTAGGTGTGTGTAACGGTTGCCAAATGTTATCTACTTTAAAAGAGTTGATCCCAGGTACTGAGCATTGGCCACGTTTTGTAACGAATAAGTCAGAGCGTTTTGAAGCACGTTTTAGCTTAGTAGAAATACAAGAAAATCCATCGGTATTCTTTAATGGTATGGCTGGTTCGCGTATGCCAATAGCAGTATCGCACGGTGAAGGTCATGCTGAATTTGCAAACGATAACGCAGTTAAAGCAGCATTAGACTCGGGTACTGTAGCGGTTAAGTTTGTAGATAACTACGGTAATCCTACAACGCAATACCCAGCAAATCCAAATGGCTCGCCAGAAGGGATTACAGGTATTACCTCAACCGATGGACGTGCAACAGTAATGATGCCGCATCCTGAGCGCGTATTCCGTGCTGTTGCTAACTCTTGGAACCCAGATGAGTGGCGAGAAGATAGTCCGTGGATGCGTATGTTCCGCAACGCGCGTAAAAATGTAGGTTAATAACCTAACTGCTCAATTTAGGTTCATTTAAGTTGAGTATAATAAAAAGGCTGCCTTGTGCAGCCTTTTTTGTTTATGATTACCTAGAACCTAGAACCTAGAACCTAGAACCTAGAACCTAGAACCTAGAACCTAGAACCTAGAACCTAGAACCTAGA
>NZ_JAGGDL010000064.1:0-9963 GCF_017653575.1 Pseudoalteromonas sp. K222D | reverse complement strand
TACCTCAGGTTAATATGCTGAGTAAATTATGCATAGGTGCCATTAACATTGGTATGTGGGGCTAATTACGCGCTTACAAACAGACACTCTTAAAGAGTGTTTTTTTATGTCTGAAATTTAGTGAGTGACTTATAACCCGAAGGTCGTCGTCACTGCGTGATGCGTTCGCTCTTCATAAACCCTGGCTCCCGCAACCACTGAAATAAATAAGAATAAACAGACACTCTTAAAGAGTGTTTTTATATGTCTAAAATTTAGTGAGTGACTCATAACCCGAAGGTCGTCGTCACTGCGTGATGCGTTCGCTCTTCATAAACTCTGGCTCCCGCAACCACTGAAATAAATAAGAATAAACAGACACTCTTAAAGAGTGTTTTTTTATGTCTAAAGTTTGGCGAATGACTTACAACCCAAAAGCCGTCGCTTTACTGTTTACCACGTTCAATTGGCTAATCAGGAAGGAGTAATAAACGGCTATAAAGGTTAATTTAACTCATAGGGTTTATAGACTAGTTTTGAATATAAAAGGAACTTAGCAGCTTAATTAGTGCTAAAAGTAGTTATTTTTTTAAACTTAGCGTAGCTTATGTAGCAATAACGTAAATATTTTAGCAAGAGTAGGCATGACAGAACTTTACCACTGGTTTGATTTAATAGGTGTTGCAGTATTTGCCATATCGGGCACCTTGGTAGCGTATGAAAAGAAGATGGATGGCTTTGGTGTTGTTGTACTTGCTACCGTAACTGCTATCGGCGGAGGAACTGTTCGCGATGTGATATTAAATGTTCCGGTATTTTGGCTGCACGACCAAAGTTATTTTGCTGCAATTTTAGCTGCAATACTACTAACAACGCGACTAATAAATAAGCAAAGAACCATACCCCACTATAACTTACAAATTGTCGATGCGTTTGGTTTAGCTTTTTTTGCCGTGATGGGCACACAAAAAGCATTGCTTGCCGGTATGCCAGATATGACAGCAGTGATTATGGGGGTTATTACTGGATGTTTTGGTGGCCTAATTCGTGATGTACTTGCCCGAGAGATCCCCATGCTGTTAAAGGGCGAGCTTTATGCAACCACCTGTATAGCAGGGGGAATAGTGTACACCTTGTGTATTAACTTTTCGCTTATCGTTGAAGTTGCGATGATTTTGAGTATGTTGATGACTCTATTACTGCGTTTTGCAGCCATAAAATGGGGTATTGTATTACACGTTTTTAAATATCCCGACTAAACTAAAGCTAAAGGGTATTTATTAGGATAGGGAATGTCGTTAGCTCGCATATATTCTCGTGCTCAGGTGGGCATAAATGCCCCCGAAGTGATTGTTGAGGTGCATTTAGGTAATGGTTTGCCTGCTTTTCATATTGTCGGTTTGCCCGAGGCTTCGGTTAAAGAATCTAAAGACAGAGTGCGTAGCGCACTTGAAAATTCTAAGTTTGGTTTTCCCGATCAACGTATTACTGTTAATTTAGCCCCTGCCGATTTACCAAAAGACGGTGGCCGATTCGATCTTGCTATTGCCGTAGGTATTTTAGTCGCCTCAGGGCAAATAGTGTGCTCTGACATTCATAAATATGAGTTTTATGGGGAGCTGGCACTTAACGGTGAGATACGTGGCGTAAATGCTATTTTGCCCTCGGTGCTTGCTGCTAAAGAGCAGGACCGTTGCTGTTTTTTACCACTGGCAAATGATAGCTTAGCCAGTTTAGTTAACGGGGTTAAACGCAAAGCCGTAAGCTCTATTGCAGAAGTGTGGGGCGATTTACTTAATCAGCAACCACTGCCGTTAAATATACAATACCCAGATTGCACGCAAGCTCCTGATTTTTTGCTTGATTTAAGTGATGTGAAAGGCCAGCCTGGGGCAAAGCGAGTACTCGAAATTGCCGCTGCAGGAGGCCATAACTTACTATTTTTAGGACCCCCTGGTACGGGTAAGTCAATGCTGGCTCAACGTATGGCAACCATTATGCCAACCATGTCAGATGATGAAGCAATTGCTACTGCGGCGCTTTATTCTATTATTGGCCAGTCGATTGATTTAACTAATTGGCGACAACGGCCATTTCGCAATCCTCACCATACCTGCTCTGCCGTTGCATTAGTCGGTGGCTCGTCAAACCCTAAACCGGGTGAAATTTCATTGGCGCATAATGGCGTGCTTTTTTTAGATGAGTTGCCAGAGTTCGAACGTAAAGTGCTCGATTCGCTGCGTGAACCTATGGAAACTGGTACTGTCACTATTTCGCGTGCGGCAAGGCAAATGGAGTTTCCGGCGCAGTTTCAGCTTATTACGGCGCTAAACCCCAGCCCTACAGGTTGCCATAATGATAAGCGGGCAACGCCTGATCAAGTAATGCGTTATTTGTCGCGTGTTTCGGGGCCGTTTATTGACCGTATTGACTTACAAATTGAATTACCAAGGCTAACGAGTGTTGAGTTACAAAGTAGCAAACCCGAAGAAACCAGTGCAGTAGTAAGAGCGCGAGTAGAGGCTGCTTATTATTTGCAGCTAAAACGCCAAGGTAAAGTGAATGCGCGGTTAAACAATAAAGAAATGAGTATACATTGTGATCTCGCTTCCACTGAGTTGCAGTTTTTAGCCAGAGCGAGTGAAAAACTGGCATTATCGCCACGCTCATACCATAGAATAATTAAAGTAGCGCGTACTATTAGTGATTTAAAAGGGGCGGAGCGTATTAGCTTAAATGAGCTAAAAGAAGCACTTAACTACCGCGCCTTTGAGCGCTTACTAGCGCAATTAACTAAGTACTAAATAGAGAGCATATAACCTTTGCCGCGTACGGTAACAATGCGCTTTTGATCTTTTTCATCATTTAATTTTTTACGCAAACGGCCAATTAACACATCAACAGTACGATCGTTTGGGCTCCAATCAGGCTGGCCTATTTCTTCAGATATTTTTTCGCGAGAAGTTGCTTTACCTGCGTTACCAATTAAACAAATAAGTACTTTATGTTCCGCTTCGGTTAAGCGCGATTCAGCACCTGTAGCTGTAATTAGTGTGCGGTTGTCGGGGTGTAATTTAAAGTCGGCATATTCTATAAACTCTTCGCCGTTATCATCGTTTTTATCATTGTCTGAATTTAAGTGTGCAATGCGTTTATATAAAGCACGCATGCGCAGCTCTAGTTCAAGTAAGTCTACGGGTTTGCATATGTAGTCGTCTGCGCCTTGGGCAAGGCCAGCAATGCGATCGGCCTGTGAATCACGGCTCGATAATAAAATTACGCCAATATCGGTAAGAGTATTTAGCTCTTTTGCAAGTTGTAAGCCGTCGCGCTTTGGTAAAACAATATCAATAATGGCTAATGAAAAAGCACCGCGCAAATTAACTCGCGACCTTATAGTGCTCAGTGCATCGGCGCCAGTAGGGTCAACTTCTATTGTAAACTCGGTATTTGTAAAATGATTTTGGATGCGTTTAACGAGTAATTCGTCGTCCTCAACCAATAAAACATGAATAGTCATAATACTTTATTGTTAATGCTTATAGTTTTCTATGGTAGCACCATTAAGTAAAGGCTGAGAAGGGCGTTTATTGTTTTTAAGTAAGCTAATGTTTCAAAAGTAGTTAATAAGTTTACAGTTTAGAAAATTTAGCACCTTTAGGGTTTTATTAAAGGTGCTATTTAGCCTGCTGTACTCAGAATAAATATCTTAATCTAAGTTCACTTAATTATTAAAAACAATTTAGCGACTAGTCGTTAGGGTAAAGATAATCCCACCATTGTGGCTCATTTTTAAGTTTTTTATCAAAATAAGCTAGCATGGTATTCCACCAATCAAAACGTTTGTCGCGGGCAATAATTTGATGGTTCGCACCTTTGTATTCTATTAACTCTACATCTTTATTAAGTAATTTAAGTGCAGTGTACATAGTTAAGCTTTCGCCAACGGGTACGTTAGTATCACTGTCACCATGAATGAGTAGCATAGGCGTGGTTACTTTATCGGCATTAAATACCGGGCTATGTTTACTATAAAGCTCGGGGTTATTCCACGGAAAGCTGTTTTTAGACGCTTCGCCAGAATATAAGTAGCCCCACCATCCTTCACCCCAGTAAGATGTGAGGTTAGAAATACCAGCATGAGAAATCGATGCGCTAAATAAGTCGGTTTTAGTTGCTAAATGCATAGTCATAAAACCACCGTAAGAGGCACCTAGGTTGCCTACCTTTTCGCTATCTACATAGTTGTATTTATTTAAAAATGCCTGCGTGCCTGCAATTATATCGTCGCTGGTGTAGTTGCCCCACGCATTAACGTGCTGCGCCGAAAACTTTTGCCCAAAGCCGGTAGCGCCTGTTGGCTGTATTACATAAACCACATACCCGTTTGCCGCCCATAAATTAAACGGATAACGTCCAGTAAAGCCTCGTGTCACTGGCGATGTGCCGCCATAGTAATAAACCAGCGCTGGGTGTTTTTTAGTTTTATCAAGGTTATTTGGAATGTAGACACGCCCTGAAATTTCCACGTCATTTTTATTAGTGAAATTAAATTCTTCGAGAGTTGGAATTTGTGTATTTGCATAGCTAAGTGGCTTTGAATCCCAGACTGTTTTAGCGGTGTTTTTACTTATATTAAATCGCTTTAATTGTTGTGGACTAGAAGCCGTGGTGCCACTGAGTAATATTTCAATGTTGCGCTCGTTTGAGTAGCTAAACTGCTCAACAATATCTAAACCAGTATTTAATTTTTTAAAGCGCTGCTTACTTAAATCAAATAGGTAGAGCGGTTGGGTGTCGTGCTCAGTAACCTTTAGCAATGCGTCGCCATTGTTTAAAACACTCAGTCTTCCAATTGCTGGATCAAACTGTTTACTGAGTGCTTTAACGTTTTTTCCGCCGTCTGTAAGCAGGTAAAGTTGACCGTCGTAGTTATTCGCTAGCATTTCTTTTGGCAATGCTCTACCTGCCCCATTTTTAAAGTCGGGACCCGCAACAACATACACGTCCTTATTGGCGTACTTGGCCTGATTAAAAGTTTTAAATTTACCCAAAGAAGTAAGCTTATTTGATTTTAAATCAAGCTCTACTAGTTCTGTTTCTGGGTGAGTTGACGCTTGCATAGCGACTACAGGGCGGCTCATTAATAGTTTACCGCGCTTATTGTTAAAGTCTTCAAAGCTATGCGAAAGTGGCCCTTGGCTAAGTGTTTTTATTAAACCACTTTGCGTATCAAGCATATAAACTTGGCTTACTGAACGTGCGTATGACCAGCGATCTTGTAACCCTTTATAATGCTTCGTGAGTTTGTCATTATCCTTGTCAGATGCAGGGTTAGACCAACTAAATATTACACTGTGCTCGTTATAAAAGGTAAAACCGCTAGCGCCTTCTAAGCGAGTAGAGAGGGTTTTTATTGATAAATTTTTACGGTTAAGTTGTTTTAATTCACCATTTAGTAAATACACTAAAAAGCGGTTATCTGGGCTCCAAATAAGGTTGCTTGGTTGCTCTGCCTCAAAGCGATACAGTGTTTGATTGTCGGTGTTTTTAAGTTCAGTTACATTGTTTGCTTGATTTAGTGTTTTATCATTAAAGCGGCGCGTTGTCGTAATATAGTGCTCTGAGTTTGGCGCTAATGATAAGCCGCTAATAGTGGGGGCATCAAATAATTGCTTTGCCGATAAACGCTTAGTTTGTGAAGTGCTAAGGGTAATGTTATCGCTCGGTGTTTTTGGTGCAAAGTCGAGTATTACATCGTGCCAATTTGCAACTTGTTGCGCAACAATAATAGCAGTATGACTACCATTATTTAAGGCGAGTTTGTAGCTGCTGTTGTCTGCCTTTTGCAATTCGCCATTTATAAACAATTGCCCTTGTTCAATGCCTTTTAAGGTTAACGTACCTTGGCTAAAACGCGTGGTTTCTATATTAAACTTAAGTGCCTGTAAGCCGCCTAAAGTGAGTGCATTTACTTTATTAAATGGCTGCCAGCTGTGTTTTTTGTCAAACACCGAAAAGTTAGCTACGGGGAGTTGTAGCTGGGGTAATAAGTTACTAATTATGGTATCGCTTTGGGCCGTTTGAAAAGGCTTTAATTGCATGTTTTCAGCCAGTGGCCCAATAAATTGAATTTTAGATTTATCAAGCGGCGCTGCAAGCGTAGCAAAACTTAAGCTGCTAAGGGTAAAAAGGGCAAAGGAGTGTTTAAATAGTTTATTGCTATGACGCCAAAGTGCGTTAAGTTTCATTATTATACCTATTATTATTGAGTCTTTGGCCAAATATAGCATGTATTGTTATCATGCCCATATATTCAACTAAGCGGAGAGCAAATGACATTACTGATAGTTTATATGGTCGTTGCCATTGTTATTTCATTTTTATGCTCAGTAATGGAAGCCGTGCTGTTAAGCATTTCACCTAGTTATGTTGCATTACTGCGTAAAAAGCAGCCTGTATTAGCTAAGCAGCTCGAAAAACTAAAAAATAATATTGATCAGCCATTAGCGGCTATTTTAACGCTTAATACGGTGGCGCATACCGCCGGAGCCGCTGGAGTTGGCGCGCAAGCAGCTATTGTATTTTCGGATGCAGCAGTAGGGGTTGCCTCTGCAGTGATGACTTTATTTGTGCTGGTGTTTTCTGAAATCATACCTAAAACGTTAGGAGCAAACTATTGGCGAGTACTTACCCCAAGTGTGACTTACGGTTTACGTTTTTTAGTTATATTGCTTAAACCTTTTGTATGGCTTGCACAAAAGCTGACAAATTTAATGGGACCAAAGCATGACCAAGCCTATTATATTCGCCAAGAAATAGAAGCCATGGCCGATATAGGCACTGAGTCGGGGGCGCTGCACCAAGATGAGTCTGAAATAATTCGTAACTTATTACATTTTAGACATGCCAAATTATGCGATTTGATGACCCCACGTACAGTTATTTTTAAAGTTCATAAAGACTTAACCGTAAACGAATACTTGAACCTGCATGGTTCGTCGTCGTTTTCTCGAATATTAGTGTTTGATAAAGACACTGACGATATTATCGGCTTTGTGCATAAAAACGATATTATGTTGGCATGTCATCGCTTAGGTAGCGATTACAAAATTAGTAAACTAGTAAAGCCAATCTATACGGTTCCTAGTTCGCAAAATGCGTCGTCGTTGTTACAAACTCTATTAACAGACCGCACGCATATTTGTTTAGTGGTTGATGAGTATGGCGACGTACAGGGTATTGTTACGCTTGAGGACATGATTGAAGCACTAATGGGTTTAGAAATTGTAGATGAGCGTGATCAGTCCACTAATATGCGTGCGGTTGCGAAGCAGCGTTGGCATAAACGTTTGGCAAATAGTAAAAACTTAGTCACTGAAGAGGATAAACACCCTAGAGGAGACAACTAAAGAGGTCTCCTTATTAGCTTGGGGGTTTATAGTTAATGGTATTTCCTGTCACTTTAATCCAATATTGTGCCCAGTCTATAAATTCACTCTTAGATTTAGGACGACTAAATAAAAATCCCTGTATTGCTAAGCGAGTTTTGTAATGCCTTAAATAGGCAAGCTCTTCGGGGCGCTCAACCCCTTCTGCTACTAGTTCTAAATGCTCTTGATTGGTAATGTCGATGAGGGAGCTTACAACAACTTGAGAAAACTGATCTGTTTCTATATTACTAATAAGTGTGCGGTCTATTTTTATTTCGGTAAAGGGCAAGTTTTTAAGCTGGCTCATGTTAGTAAAGCCAACGCCAAAATCGTCAAGCGATAAACCAAAACCATGCATTCTTAGGCGGTTTAATGTTTCTAATTGGCTTAGGCTTGAAAGCGCATGTTGTTCGGTTATCTCAATAATAATATCACTAGGTTTAAGCTGGTTAAGTTTTAATATAAGTAATAGCTTATTTGGGCAGCTAAGATCGTTTAACTGCATGGGAGATAAGTTAAATGCCAGTTTTAAATTTTGTCCTAGCTGCTCTTTTATATTTTCGAAATCACTGGTGGCTTTTTCAAAGAGCGCAAATGTAATTTCGTTAATTAGATCATGTTGCTCAGCAAGGCTAATAAAACGAGCTGGTAAAATTATACTACCGTCGGTATTTGACACAATACGCGCTAATACTTCAGCACTTTTTATTTTACTGGTATTAATACATATTTTAGGTTGATAAAACGGCGTTATTTCGTCATTTTTTAATGCGTTAATAAGCTCTGTTTTTGAAATAGCAGGTTCTTTTATTAAAGTGTGGCTATTTAAATAGGCAACTTTATTTAACAAGGAGCCTACTTGAGTTAATTGTACGGGCTTAAAAATATTACCGATAAGGTGAGCATTATGCTGCTTGGCTAAGTTGGCAGCTAAACTAATTACCTTATGCTCCATTTCAGAAATAATAATAATGGCGCCTTGGTAATTTAGCTCTCCTAAATGGCGTATTAGCTCCATGCCATCCATTTCAGGCATGTTTAAATCGGTAAAAATGGCATCAAAATAGTTTATGTCACGTTTAACTTTTTCTAGCGCTTTTGTAGCACTTAGGCAAGTGGTTATGGTATCCGACATATCTAACTCAGTGAGGATTGCTTCCATTACAATTAAAATAGCTTTTGAGTCATCAACGACCAGAATATTAGGCACTACTTTTTTCACTGTTATCCCTTTCAATGCATAGTGTGTATTACTATAAAAGTAGTAGATTCTCATGTGTTTGTCATTCTTTTAATGTGTATATTAGCCGGCTAATAAAAAGTTGTTATTAATCATGCTCGCTCGTGTTTTTTAGCTGAGTCGGTATACTAGCGCTATTGTTTTAAACGGTTTTAATTATGATAAGAATAGAACTTAAGTTAGCCGATCAGCCCTTTACACTTATGGTTTCTGGGCAAAAAGTTGTGCAGATATTTCATAGTCAACAAGCTATTACTTTTGATAATCCCCGCGACAACTATTATCAATTTACTTTTGATAACAAACTAATAGGTATTGATAGCTCATTGGTAAATGAGCAGAGTATTTCGTTGTTTGTAAACGATGAGTTTGCTACGCAACTTGCTTTACCTGCAGCTACTGGCGGTGAAACTAAAAAAGGTTGGCTAGGATTGGCCGCCCTTGGTTTTAAGCTATTTAAAAGTGCCAAAGTAATTAAGGTGGTGTTAGCGGGAGCGTCAGTTGCCGGCTATGCCTGGTTATTCAGTATTGAGTTTGCACTTATGCTTATTGCTTGCTTAGTGGTGCATGAATACGGCCATGTGCGTGCCATGCAATATTTTGGCATTAAAACCAAGGGCATTTATTTAATTCCGTTTGTAGGCGGGCTTGCAGTAAGTGATGATAAAATTACCACTCGTTGGCAAGATGTAGTGATTTCTTTAATGGGCCCCGCGTTTGGGCTTATAACGTCAGTATTAAGTTTAGTGTTGTACTACGCTACCGAAATGGAAATATTTGCTGGTGTTGCTGTGCTTAGCGCTTTACTTAACTTATTTAATTTACTGCCTATTTTACCGCTTGATGGTGGCCATGTATTAAAAAGTATTAGCTTTTCTATGCGCTCATGGGTCGGTTTAAGTGTGTGTTTATTGGGAGTGCTGTTTGGTTTATGGCTAAGTTACACCTTTGGTTTAATGTTGTTGGTGTTCTTTTTGTTTATTGGTGCGCTGGAAATTGTATTTGAATGGCGCGGCAGGCACACTTCACATTTAATGCCACTTGATAAGTATGGCCAAGGTTTTTCAGCGGTGATGTATGCGCTGGTGGTTGCCGGGCATATAGCCGTAATGATGCATTTTGCAGACTCAGAAAACCCCATTTTAAGCTTGCCAATGAAAATATTATCGAGCTAATCGTATTTAAAAGCAGGGCTGTAATTGCAGTCCTGCTTAATACATTATTTTTATACAGTCCTAAATTCGGATAATAAGTGCAATTTCTCAGATTAGATGGCCAGCTGTTATAATTCGGCCATTTTCTCGCCAAAGG
>NZ_JAGGDL010000063.1:0-11180 GCF_017653575.1 Pseudoalteromonas sp. K222D | reverse complement strand
GTTGGAAATGCGGCTGCTGATACAATTCGAAAATACATTCAAGAGCAGGGCTAACTATTCCGATTCATCCCATCGACGCCGCTTCGCGTCGATCAATGGGTTTTCTCGGAAAATTTCGATAAAAAAGTAACGCAGCACCAGTGCAATAAAAATAACAGCACATCAAGTTACTTAATTTAATTACTTTTAATGCCCTACTACTGTGCTTGTTTTTCTCGAGTTAAAAATGCTTTTACACAGTTTATTTCCGCTTGTTTCACTTCCTCGCCTATTTCTGGGCCTTTTTTGCCGCTGTTAAGTGCTGCTTGTACTACTTGTTTTTTATCTAGCTTTAATAGTTCTGCATGAATAGCACGCAGCTTAGCTGCTTGCGGGTAGGGTTTATTTACAAGTGTTTCGCCGCGCCCTTGTGCATCGCATTGGCATGCTTGAGTAAAAGCAATAAAACGTTGTGGATGAACCAAGGCGTTTAAATTAGTCACTATTAACTTATGAACCGTTTCGGGCCTTAATTGCTCTAATGTATGACAAAGAGTGTGATTATCGCTAGTAAGTACGCCAATATCGCGAAAGCAATTAGGTATTTTTAAACGTTCACAAAACTGTTCAACTACAGCAACCCCATCTCGTTCATGCCCACGTAAATTACCGCGTTTTTTAAAACTGATCGCTTTACCAAAGTCGTGAGTTAATGCAGCAAAACGCGTTGCTAGATCAAAATTTAAGTCGGCTGCACGCCTAAGCACTAACATAGTATGCACAAACACATCGCCCTCGGGGTGATGTTGTTTAGGTTGCGGCACATTAACCATTTGTTCAAGCTCGGGAAAAATACCTAAGCCTTGCAGCGCTTGAAAATAAAGTTCGGGATGCTTTTCACCCAGGGCTTTTTCGGTCTCTAACCATACTCGCTCTGGCACTAAATGATTAAGCTCACCTTGCTGCTTAAGCTGTTGCATTAGTGCATAAGTGCTCGGATGTATACGCCACTCGCTGCCAAAACGCGCTAAAAACCGAGCTATACGCAACACCCGCACTGGGTCTTCTACAAATGCATCTGTTGTATGGCGCAGTATTTTATCTTTAAGATCTTGCTGGCCGTTAAATGGGTCAATTATATTGTCGTTAGCATCGAGCGCCATAGAGTTTATGGTTAAATCACGTCTGGCTAAGTCTTCCTCTAGAGTCACATCTGGACTAGCATCAACCACAAAGCCGGTATAGCCTTTACCACTTTTTCGCTCAGTGCGCCCAAGTGCATATTCTTCTTTGGTTTTTGGGTGTAAGTAAACCGGAAAATCGCTACCTATTGGCACAAAGCCTAGCGCTTCCATTGCTTGTGGCGTTTCGCCAATAACAACATAATCGTTGTCATTTGATGCTCTTTTTAGCAGTAAATCACGCACTGCACCACCAACTAGGTAAACCTGCTCCAATGCTTTATCCACTTAACCTCCAAAAACAAATACCAAAACTGCAATTAATGGTCTAATTATACCCAAAACCATATTAAAAGTCTGAGTAGTTTGACCTACCGCTAACTTGCTCATTACAATAGCGCTTTATTTTTAGCTAAAGTCATAACAACAATGAAAAACCATTCTGCAAAAAAAGAACTCATGCTACTGCCTATATTACTGGTGGTTATTTTAATGTGTGTGGTGGGGCACTTTTTTATGCAAGCGGATTATCAAGACAGTAACATGATTGAATACATGTTAGCAGCGCTACCATTTGCAATGTTTGGCTTAGTGGTTGTAGCCTTTAAAATGGCGGCTAAAAGCGAAAAAGAAGAACAAAACGAGCAGGATTCTTAATCCTGCGTTATGTGTTTAAAGTACATGATAACCAAACCAATCAGGTTTAATTTTTTGTGCTTGCCCACTTGGGGTCAGTTTTATACTAAGCTGGCTGTCGAGTAAATCTATTGCAAAGCAATCGTCTACGTCGTGTAAATCATCTTTATGAATATGGCTAAAGCCAGCGAGTAAATCGTTTTTAGCGCGCTGTTTGGCCTCTTGACTACTGCTTGCTACATACAGTGCAAAGTCGTGTTGCTCAGCCATTAAATCGCTTCTGTAGGCGCCTAAGTTTACAAAGTAAAGCTGTTTAGTTTGCTCAACTGGCGTGTCGCTTACTGTAACTTTATAACCATCTATGTGGTTAATTGCCATGTAGCTATCCATATGCACGCTGTTTTTGTCGCCCACCCATTGGCTTTTTAATTTAGTATAGGTTTGCTCAATGTTTTGCCCAACTACAAAACGAATGTCGTGCATTTCTATATGACAGCCCTGAATTCGCCCACCTAAATACACCATGAATAACTGCATGTTTAATTCCTATAAATTGGTTATTTAAGCTAAATTATCAACATCTATATTGTGCTTTTTAATCAGTTTATAAAAATCTGAACGGTTACGTTTAGCTAGTTTTGCGCCTTCGGCGACATTTCCACCAGCCATTTTAAGGGTGTTTATTACGTAGTCGCGTTCAAATTCTTTTTTAGCGTCGTTTAGCGACAATGGCTCTACATTTTTTTCGTTGCTATTTAATGCACTTAGCACTAAATGCTCTGAAATAACTTCGCTTGGGGTAAGTGCTACAACTTGCTCTACCACGTTTTGAAGTTGGCGAATATTACCTGGCCAGTCGTAACGCACGAGTGCGTGCATGGCGTCGTTGGCAAAGTGTTTTTCGCTTTGCTTCATTCGCTTTGCAATACTGGCGCTAAAGTATTGTGCAAGTAGACTTATATCTTCGCGACGCTCGCACAAAGGAGGGAGTTTTAAATTAACCACGTTTAAGCGGTAGTATAAATCCTCCCTAAACTGCTGGTTTATAATCGCGTCGGGGAGGTTTTTATGAGTTGCCGATACAATGCGAACATCTATGGCTATTTCTTCTTGAAAGCCGACTGGACGTATGGTTTTTTCTTGCAATACGCGCAGTAACTTAACTTGTAAATTAAGCGGCATATCACCTA
Source organism: Pseudoalteromonas sp. K222D (assembly GCF_017653575.1). Classification (NCBI taxonomy): domain Bacteria; kingdom Pseudomonadati; phylum Pseudomonadota; class Gammaproteobacteria; order Alteromonadales; family Pseudoalteromonadaceae; genus Pseudoalteromonas; species Pseudoalteromonas sp. K222D. The sequence continues at coordinate 8,194 of NZ_JAGGDL010000063.1, read as the reverse complement.
TTTCATCTAAAAATAAGGTGCCTCCCTCAGCTTGTTGAAACAGTCCTTGGTGATCTTTTATTGCCCCAGTAAACGAACCTTTTTTATGACCAAATAATTCTGACTCTAGCAGTTCACCAGGTACTGCGCCGCAGTTTATCGCTACAAATGGGCCTTTACTTACATGGCTATGCTGATGAATAGCTTGAGCTAATAACTCTTTACCCGTACCACTGGCTCCCGATATTAATACGTTAACTTGCGTTGGCCCTAGCAGTTTAACTTGCTCTAGCAAATGTAGCATAGCGCCGCTACGGGTAACTATATTGCTAGTGGGTATTATTTCATCGGCATTTACGCCGTGTATTTCTATCGCTTTTGCTAAGCTGTCGAATAACTCGTCTTTATCTATTGGTTTGGTAATAAATGCAAAAATGCCTTGTTTGGTAGCCTCTACCGCATCAGGAATAGAGCCATGCGCTGTCATCATAATAACGGGCAATGCCGGATAGCGGCTTTGCAATTGGCGATGCAGTGCCATGCCATCCATTTCGTCCATGCGCAGGTCAGTTACTACGGCATCGAACACTTGGCTTTTTAATATTTGTAACGCAGTTAGGCCGCTCTCGCAGGTGGTAACCTCGTAGCCTTTTGATTCGATACGAATAGCGAGCAATTTTAATAAGCTGGCATCGTCATCCACTAATAATACTTTTGCACCTTGCGGTTTTATTGCTGGCATAACTACTGCTCCTTAGTTTCTTCGCGTAATAACAGTTGCTGCTCTATGGTTGCTAATGACGAGAGCGTTTGTTGCATTTTATTATTAAGTGCTTGCTGCTCTTTTTTAGCATTTATTTGTAGTGTTACTTGTTGTTTTTGTAGCCATAAATACTGTTTTATATCGTCTGGCCAATAGTAAGCTTGGTCAAGTTTAAGTAACTTACTCATTACCGTATTAGGATCGCTACTAGTGTTTAAACACATAAATTGAAAAAAGTTTTTTAGTTCTTTTTCGCCAACAAAATCTTTGTTATCTGGGGTTAACTTAAAACCACCACATTTATTAGCATGCCAGGCTATTACTTGCTCCGCAGGGGGATACATAGGATCGCTTTTAGGCCGAGGCTTTGGGCTTGGCTGGCTGTTTTTATCGCTCGTTACTTTAGTTTGAGTTTGCGCCACTGGGCTATCAACCACTTGCTGTTGGGGGGTATTAGTTTTGCACCCCGATAAAATGATGGCACTGCCACACACACATAAAATAGCCATTAAACGCGAGGTCATGCTAGTTAACTCCTTGATTTGTTATTATGGGAAGCGTAATTAAAAATCGACAACCTTGGGGTTCATTTTGCTCTATTAATAATTGTCCGTTTAATTGCTCTACTGACTCTTTAACAATAGTTAAGCCTAAGCCACTGCCTTGTAGCGTAACATTTTTGCTATGCTTACCTTGATAAAATGCGCTAAAAACATGTGCTTTTTCGTGCTCTTTAATTCCGCATCCCTCGTCGCTTATCGCCATTTTTAGCTTACTGTGCTCAAAGGTTAACGCTATAGATACTGCCTGCCCGTGTTGTGAAAACTTTAAGCCATTAGAAATTAATTGCACTAAAATCATTTCAATTAACTCCCCAGGTAACGCAAGCGCCTTATTAGGTAAGTTGTTATGCCAAATAAGGGTTTGCTCTCGGGCTGTTAGGCGGTGCTCAAAATGACTATTAATTTTATTAATTAAATGATTAAACTCAACCTCACTTACGCTGTCTTTACTAGTACGAATCGCATTATAACTAAGTAGGCTGTCAATCATAGTACGAAGGCGCACCATAGACTGGCTAATAAGCTCAAGTACAGCGCGTTGCTCTTTAGTTATAGGGCCAACTATTTCATCGCTGAGTAGGTCGGTGCCCTCGACCATTGAGGCTAGAGGTGTTTTAAGTTCGTGGGTAACGTGGCGTAAAAAGGTGTCTTTTTGCTGCTCAAGTATATGTAACTGAGCTTGCACCCATTGTAATTTATTACCTAATTCAACTAGCTCTGCTGAGCCTTGCACGGCTATTTTTTGTTGCCAGTCACCTTGCCCTAATTTACCAATAATTTTAGTCAGGCTTTTTAAGCGGCCACTTATACGCCACAAAAAACCGCCTCCTACTAAGAGTGTTAGCGGAATTAGCGCCACCAGCCAGTTAATAAATGAAGTTTGTAACTGCGCTATTTCTTTTTGATTATTAGTAATTTGGGTTTCGCTTTTATCGCGTAACCATAAGGTAAGTTCGGCGAGTAAATCGCTAATAGGCAAAAACAAGGCTACCTGCTGTTGTTTTTGTTCAACAAGTTGAGTGTGTGCTAGTTGCAGAGTATTCATTAAACGCTGCCATTGTGCGGTGTGACTTTTACTGGGCGCTATACGTGTAAGATCTTCAATACTTTGTAGCGATGCTTGCCACTTATCAACTATGAGCGTATCGAGTGACTCACTTTTTAGTACCCAATTTTGCCGAGTAGCGCGCTCTAAACTATTGAGCTCTTGTTTTAAAATATTAAACGATTTAGTTACTTGGTAGTTATTACTAACAATTTGCTGAGTTACAGCTAACTGCTTATTAAGCGCATTTAAAAATACAATAACCACTAACGATAAGGGTAATAACGACAGCAGCATACTCATTACAAACTGGCTAATTAAATTAGGGCGCCAATTAAGTATTGCTTTGTATTTTTCAGCCATCGCTGCTGGCATTGCATCCATCCTTTAGTAACTTTAAACAGCCTATTATTAAGCGTTTAAGTTATACACTAGCTGAATCAATTTATCGAAATTTTCCGAGAAAACCCATTGATCGACGCGAAGCGGCGTCGATGGGTAGTTCACATATCTGTTATTCGTACTGTAAAGCCGCCTGTTGCCAAACAGCAACAACTCAACTACTTGATTTATATTGCTTCTTTACTTATAAGCCAAATTTCGTTGCAAAAAACACACAGATACCTGTAAAACTTGCTTAACCTATAACACCAAAAACCATAAGCAACTGAATTTAAAAGGTAAAAATAATTGGCATCGTTTTTGTAATAGTTAATCTAAGTTTATCTTATAAGGAAATGATCATGAGTAATCGCTTTTTAATTATTATGCCAATCGTTGCGCTAGGCTTTTTGAGCGCTAACGCGCTGGCAATGGATGTACAAGCTACTTTTAATGAACTTGATAAAGACAGTAACGGTACTCTCAGCGAAGCTGAAGCTGGTGAGGACGCCGTACTTCATGAAAACTTTTCACAAATTGATACTGATCAAAATGGTCAATTGTCGCTAGATGAGTTTAAACAGTTTATTAAGTAACTAACCTAGTAACCAAAGGAGTTTTTTATGAAACAACTTATAGCCGCATTTTCGTTACTGTTTTTAGTTATTAGTGCTACTGCCCTGGCTTCATCGTTTAATGCTCGTTTTGCTTTTTTAGATAAAAATATGGATGGAAAAATTTCTATTACCGAAGCAAAAAAAGATAAAGATGTAATGAAACAGTTTTCTGATTTAGATGTAAATAACGATGAAATGATCTCTAAAAAAGAGTTTGAGGCGTTTAAGCCTTAAGTTTAAATTCAAGTTTAGCCTTGTAAAATTAACTAAAAGTATTTGCTATAACCCCTGAGGGAGTGTGTAAATGGATTTAATGTTGGGCGTTAAATTATGGCAAGTACTTTATTTTATTACGAATGACATTAAAATGAGCTTTGCGAAGGAGCACCATGAAGATACGCGCTTGTTTAGTTAGTTGCTTATTATTACTAAGCTTTAATTCATTAGCACTTGATGTAAAGCAACGTTTTGATCACCTTGATATAGATAAAAGCGGCTATTTAATTCACCATGAGCTTGAGGCTCAACCGCACTTACTAAACAACTTTAGCAAATGGGATAAAAACCAAGATAATAAAATTTCATTGGTTGAATTTAAAAATTATCTTACGAATAACCTCTACTGAGTAATTTATGAAAAATATAAGCTATATAGCGCTCGTTGCGCTTAGTGTTTGTAGCACACCAAGCTTTGCCAGCAGCAATAACATTGCCAAGCAATTTGAAAAATTTGATCGTAACCAAAACGGCTTATTAAGCCGAGCAGAAACAGCCAGTGACCCTGCTCTATGGTCTCGTTTTGCAAGTTACGATAAAGACAAAGACGGCCACCTTTCTTTAAGCGAATTTACACTTTATGCAAGTCAGTAATTAATTTACCAATAAATTAACTGGCTTACTCTGCACAAATAACAATCCAACCACCTCAAGTGGTTGGTATTATAAAAGTGAGTTTGTTATGTTAAAGCCATTAACAATAAAAATAAGCTCACTATGCCACTCAAAAAAATAATCAAACCTTTGCTACTCGCTTGCCTTTGCGCAGGCTCAAGCCTTGCGGTTGCACAAACTAAAGTTATTTACAACGCCAACGGCTACACACCTTTGTACAAAGGTGAAGTTCAGCAATTCTCTACTTTAGTTATAAAAAACGGTAAAGTAGTTAAACTTGGCGGCGATACGCTAAAAAATAACTTTCCTGATGCCAAGCTTATTGACGCCCATGGCAATACCCTTTTACCGGGTTTAATTGACGCACACGGCCACATTATTGGTTTAGGCAATAACCTGTCTCAATTAGATTTACGCGGTGCGCTTTCTATTGATGAAGTTACTAATAAACTCAAAGTATTTGCAAATAACAAACAAGGTTGGATTATTGGCCGTGGCTGGAATCAAGAACTGTGGCAAAAAAAGCAGTTTCCTACCGCTGCCGATTTAGACAAAGTAGTGAGCGATCGCCCTATTATACTGTCGAGAATTGATGGCCACGCTATTTGGGTAAATAGTAAAGCCCTAGAGCTTGCGGGTATTACTGCAAACACCCAATCGCCAGAAGGCGGCGAAATTATCAAAGACGAATTTGGCAATCCTACTGGTATATTTGTAGATAAAGCAGAATCGTTAATTAAACAATTTATGCCAAAACCATCAAAACAAACCATTAGTGACTCTTTAGATGCTGCCGGTAATCACTTATTAAGTTTAGGGATTACCTCAACCCATGATGCGGGTATAGATAAAACCACTTGGGAATTATATAAAGAACGCGGTGAGCTAGGTAATTTACCGCTGCGTATTGTGGCTATGCTCAGCGGCGCGAGTCCTGATTTAAAAACCATGTTAAAAGCAGGTCGATACCAAGATGCCAACGACTTTATGTCTATTCGCAGCGTTAAGGTTTATGCTGATGGCGCATTAGGTTCGCGTGGCGCCGCGCTAATTGAGGATTATGCCGACAGAAAAAACCACCATGGCCTAATGCTCGAAACCCAGCAAAAACTAGAAGAGTTATTTACGCTTAGTTTTAAAAGCGGTTTTAGCGCTAACACCCATGCAATTGGCGACAAAGCTAACCACGTTGTACTAGATGCGTATAAAAATGTGTTTAAAGCAACCGGCGGAATTTTACTGCGCAACCGTATGGAGCATGCACAAATAGTAACGCTTGATGATATTAAGCGCTTTAAAACATTAAAAATTATCCCTTCAATGCAACCAGTGCATGCCACCTCTGATATGCACATGGCAGAGCAACGCTTAAGCGAAAAGCAATTAGCGGGTGCTTATGCATGGCAAACCTTTTTAAAACAGGGATCAGTGATTGCAGCAGGGTCTGACTACCCAATAGAACTGGCAAATCCTTTTGATGGCTTGTATGCAACAATTACTCGTATGGATCACAACCAACAGCCAACCCAGGGCTGGCGCGCTAGCGAAGTATTAAGCCGTGAAGACGCACTACGTGCTTTTACCCTAGGCGGTGCTTATGCAGCGCATCAAGAGTTTAAAGTGGGTAGTTTAGAGCAAGGAAAGTGGGCCGACTTTATTTTAATAGATAAAGATTATTTTAAAGCACCGGTTGATGAGCTATATAAAATAAACGTATTACAAACATGGATTGCAGGCAAACTTCGTTACGAAAAAGAGGCTGTAACTGCACAATAAGCTGAATACAAACTGAAAATAACAAATTAATGAGAAAATTTAATTAAAGTAATCAAAAAGTGTGTCGATAAAGTGGGGTAATTTAAAAATCCCCTTATGTTTCAGGAAGAAAACATGTTATCAAAAAAAATATCTCTTACTTTATCGGCACTTTTTACCCTTTCACTTTCAGCTTGTTCTAGTCACCCTGTTTACAATGGTCACGCTCCTCATAATGACTATTCTCATAACACAAGGCATGTTCAAAATGACTCGCCTCGCGTGAGTAACTGGCAGTTTCCAGAAAAAAACTACCGCCCAATAAATAGCAGTAAGTTACTTAGTAATTACACCGAACAATTAGCCATGAAGCTAATTGAAAATATGAATTACATAAATAGTAATACCCCTATTGCCATTACTTCTTTTGTAAATTTAGATGACAACCTACAAACAACTAATATTTTTGGTAACCATTTAGCTGAGAGCTTTATTACTGAATTACAAGAATTTGGATTATCTGTTGTAGATTACAAACACACAGGTACTGTACATGTAACCCCAAATGGCGACTTTTCATTTAGTCGTAATGGTCGAGAAATAAAAGGCTATCCGCATATTGAATACACTTTAACCGGCACGCTTACTTATACTAATCGCGGTGTTATTGTAAACGCACGTATTATTGGCGCTAAATCAAAAGTAGTGGTGTCTTCGGCTAAAGGTTTTGTGCCTAGTTTTGTGGTTGAGTCGTTATATCCCACTCGCCGCGTTGACGGCATAGCGCTTGACGCAATCTTATAAAAACCAAAAAAGGATTAGTTTAGGCTAATCCTTTTTAGTCTCTGGCTGTTTATTACGGTATAATTTAATAATATGATACGCGTTTACAAACGCAAGTAAGCCATTAGTAAACGCAACGGGTACTGCACCAATAGCTAAGCCATAAATAGTAAAGGCGATACAGCCAAATAAATTATACCAACGCAGCTTTACCACGTCGGTCATTGTTAACGATGCAACCAGTAAAGCGGATGCTATATAACCTAAATATTCCCAACTCAATTGTTCTCTCCTAGGCTTTAGGTTAGCATTGCACTTTAGTACATTGAATCTGTACAACAACGTAACAGCTAAATAAAAGTTAACCTATAAATGGCTTAAAACTCTGTTGGTTATCAGCAGCTATACTGCTTAAATAATTAACCCAACAGTGCCAGCCCATTATATTAGCAGCACCTGATATGTTAATTAATTTAACATAATTTCTTAGAGCTTTGATGCTATCGCCATTAAGGTGCAATAAATAGGACAATTGTCCGAAGAGTATGATTGATGTTTCAATACCATTTTTCCAGTTATCTTGTTGAACAACTACTTACCTTTGCCGGTAGTAGTTATCAGCAATCAAAAAAAGAAATATTAATACAACAAGACCAGCCTTTAACTAAGTTGGTACTTGTGCGCAGCGGAACTGTGTCGTTTAGTTACGATGTAGGTAACGGACGACGCCTGCTGCTTGGTCAACTCGATTGCAATAACACCCTCATTGGTGAAATAGAAGCGCTCAATAATAACCCCTGCATTTATACAGTAACCTGTTTTAGCGATGTAACTTATAATTTAATTGAGTTAAAGCATTGGCGTGCGTTATTACTTGAAAAACCTGAGCTGAGTTTATACACAGCACAAACTATAGCGGCTAAATTTCAAGAAAATCAAAAAATAAACCTAGATAAATTATTACTGCCACTGAGCTATAACATAGCTAAAGACTGCCTACTAAGAGCCGAGAACAACAACCCTACACTGCTGCGTGCATACCCTACGGTAAATGCCGAAGCAGAACGTTTTGCAACCACTGAGCGCGCTTACAGGCGCGTTGTAACAGAACTCGTAGAAAAAAGCTTAGTACAAAGAAGTACCCAAGGTTTATTAGCAGTAGATATACCGCGCCTAAGCCAATATGTAGATAGCTTTGCGCAATTGTAATTTATTACATCAGGTTACATAGGTTGAAACGTTAAGTTTTATCCTTGACATCCTCCACCACCTCGCCAAGCGCCTGAACAAGTTCAGGAAAGGAGGGGGATTCCGATTAGTTTAAAACCATCGGGGCCTTGTGATCACTCATAAGGCAAGTTCCTGCTTCAACAAGCTGACTAATGTCAATCTCTCCACAGGCTAGAACGCGATGACC
>NZ_JAGGDL010000062.1:0-12227 GCF_017653575.1 Pseudoalteromonas sp. K222D | reverse complement strand
TTCATATAAATAGTGACCTGCTGATCAGTGATTCGTGTTCCCGGCACAGTGAACTCCTCCGTTCTGCTGTACCGAACCTTATCAGATCAACCGGCCAAGATAATTGTCGCTAGACCGGCCACCGTAATTGTCGCTTAATACTCCCCAATAAAAATTACGAGAACTTTTGGAATTCTGTTGATTGGTTTATGCCTTTTTACATAGCTAGGGGAAAAATTAATGATGCAATCAATAGTACGGGTATAAACGTACTTGAGCACAGTCACTGGAATAGATCGGTTTTACAGAGTCGTTTTGAGCCTTGTCTATCTTCAATCTATACTCTTGATAATATTATTCCTATCACGGTACAAACTCTTGCTGACTCAGCAGCAATATCCAAACATTTACCAATAATTAAAGAGTCCATTTTGGCTTTTTATAGTGGAATGAAAGTGGCTGCTATAGCCGCTCTAATTCCTATTATTGAAGATATCCTTGGTTCAATTATTGGAGAAAAAGGTTCTGACCTAGACTTAGTTCACAAAGTTAACAAGTGCATTGACTTGGCAAATGAAAAGGTTGTAGCGCTCCACATTAATGGAGCGGATTGGGTACCGCCTGAATATATTGACCTATCAGTTATGAAAGTGATGAACGAGCGAACTTTTGCCTTAGAAACAATTCGGTATTGGTTAGTAAACAGTTTTTATGCCAAAACTGCAAATTACGATAATCACTCCGGATTTAACCGTCATTTCTTTGCTCATGCTAAATCCGATATTTGGCATAACCCGTCTAACTTTTTCCGAACTATGGGGTTAATTCAAGCTCTGGCGGTTGTAGAATGTTTTGCTGTAGAGGGGAGTAAAGTTAGTCTTTTCTCTCCAAAACCAGATGAGCGTCATGACTCTTTTCGTATCGAAGTCTTAGCTTGTTTAAACACCCAAATTTTTAAAACAAAAATCCTTCAACTATTACAAATTGACAATAATCTACCGTTTAACGATACAGCTTCAGATGATGGCTGGCTTCTCAGGGCAGCGAAACTATCGGAGAAGATGAATGATGAAATTATTCCTCGCTTACGGAAAAAAAGTTGGCAGTGCCACTCATTTATTGACCCGATAAAGGAAGGTGAACATATCACAGTAAATGCGTCTAAAGGCAATCGTGAGATTAAAGTTGCTCTGCTCTACACATGTGCAACTGGAAATGACATTTATAAAAAGCTTGATAAATCCTGTAACTTTATTCTTTATCAAGGAGCACATTACCACCAAGATAGTTATGCGCTTGGCACTACGGCCAGCGTTCTTCCTCTTAACGCATGGATAGCACCAGATTAGTAAGTAATTCAACTGCAATCTCGATTAACCAAATGCTTTCAAAGCTTTTTTTTACCTCAAAACATATTGCTAAGATTAGAAGGATTAGGTCAAACAGTAAGTACTAAAATTGTTACGAGCAAAAAAAACAATAAGGAATGGGGCAGTGCAAAACACGAGGATACTGATGATTTCCTATATAGGCTGAGTCTAATATCAAAAATTCATGATAATAAAAAAATATTTACTCACTTTACAGATGATCCTAATCTATATAAATCTGTGGCAAATAGGAATGGCAATATAACTTGGTTTATTTATCCGCTTATAGAGCGTTCTTAATATACACTAATTAAACACATTATGTCGAAGGGCTAACTTTTTGCTGCACGACAAACCAGCCACAAATGCGGGCGATACCGCCGTCTGCTTGTGGCACTTTTGCGGAGTTCAACTATGAGAGAGTTACGAACACTCGCTCTAAAAAATATTTGGATGAGGGGGTTAAATTGGAGTCGACTGTCATCGGCCCTGTTTTTGGTATGAATACACGGGGCCAAGCAAGGAAGCTATGATAATGAAAACTTAAAGTTTCTATACGTGAATTAAGTAAGAACAAAGCTGTCAAATTCGTCACCGTATAAAAGATCTCAAAACAATTATAAAGAGGGACTTTTAATTAGAAGCTTGAACTTACTGTTCCGTAGCTTGGGTTAGTAAGCTCTTTTTAGCTTCTTCGATTACAGTAACTTTATTTAAATTTTCGAAAAGCAAACCAACTTCTTCTAGACTAATCATCTCGGTAACAAAAGAAGACACTAAATTACCATCCCACTTTTCAAAACCAATATTTTGTATATCAAACCATGTTGCTATTTCTTGGTTAGATACAATATTCTCGAATAAGATCAAAATAGACTCACTTTTCATTGTACCTTGCAACTCTACATAATTTCCGCAGTTTGCTATGATGCACTTTGCTTCTTTAGATGATGTGCTAGGCAAGCCAATTAACTTATTTAACGCCCTAGAAAGCTTACCACAAGAAGTTTTAGGAAGTATTGAGATCAAACTATCTATCCAAGTTTTATTTGAGTAGTTCTCCATATTATTCTTAGACAACTCAGTAAAAAAGTGTGTAAGTGAATCATTTAATGACCCACATTTGATGAACGATTTATTATTTTTTACGTACCATTCATCTACAATTAGCTTAATTGTATTGCTTGGTTTTTCAATTTGCTTTAACCACCAATCCATATTTGCCTCATTATCAATTATTTTAAGAATTTTATCTCGCCATAAATCAGGGGCTTTTATATTAATAACATCATTTAAGAAAGATTTATTCATGCCTTCTAGGTTTTTTAAAGTAAATTTATAGTGGTCAATCCAACCATTGAAAAAAATCAGCATTGCACTCGGTTCGATATTAATAGCTTTTATAGTGTCATATTTTTCAATAACTTGGCTTAAAATCAGTTTGTTCACGCGTTTCTTAACCAGTAGAATCTTTATAGCCTCGGCAACATACTTACTTAATGACTCATTCTCCAGAGAGGATATCAGCATGTCAAACTCACAAGAAACAGCAAGGCAGTTAGCTAACTCGTTGTGAAATTCACTATCAAGTATAATGTATGATTCATAGTAACGAATATGTTCAGGAGTTTTATGATAAACGATATTAGATACCGCTTGGGCTAACCACTTAGTTTTATATTGCTCTTCAATAGCAGTGATGCCTCGCTGATAATAAGATTGTTGCTCTGCTCTGTACCATTCTTCAAGGTATATATTTGACTCTAATATCGATATTCCATTATTAATTGATTCAACCTCAGGCATTGATAGATACAGCTCAATCGTTTTTTCCTCTTCATTGAGCCACCCTATTTTGAAAAAGCTTGAAATGTACTCAAGTAATTCTTTGTCTATAGTTTGTGCCTTATTAGCGACAAAGAATAGACTCTGAATATTCACCTCTTTTAATTTACCGACTCCTACTTTCCAATTTGGGAAAGCTTTTCGTTTAGGCCACAAATGCTCAATAAACAAAATTTCGTTAAATGATTTAATTATATTCGGAGTGTATTTTAAAAGCTGCGAACACGCATAAAGTATTTCAAGGTTTGTATCTATATCTTTTAATTCAAGAACTTCACTAGGAGTTTTATTGTTCGATTTATAATAATTTTTAATTCTAGACTTATTTACGTCAATGCCTAAGTCTGATAACTGTTTTGTTGATGAAACTAAAGCCTCAATATCTTCGATGTCGAAAGTGTCTTTTTCTATAGCCGAATTTATATGGGAGGACCATTTATCAACCCATGTAGTGTATTTTTCATCTTCAGACTCTTTCATTGACAACATTAATGAAATAAATTTATCGGTTCCTTTATCATCAATCAAATCTGATAAAATTTTGTCATAGGCATAGATATTTTGTTTAGCTATGAATGGTTCTATATCTCCACTTTCTAACGCCCGGCTTAATGGGCTTGTAAGTATCTCGCTTTCAGCAACATTATAACTCGACAAATAATGTATTGAGACGAACTCTTTAGACCACAATTCAAAATTGATAGTACGCTCAATAATTTTCTTACTTTCTTGTAATTTATCTTGAATACTATTTTCTTTTGTTTCTGAGGACAATATATCAGTAGAAGACAAACCATAGTTTTGTACTGACAGTTGATAATAAAACGCGGTTATCACATGAATTGCTTCATTATGTGTTGATAAAATACTTACAATTGAATTTGTGAGCTTTTTCATAAAACGAGGAGTAACTTGGGTATTGAAAGCATATGTCCAAAGGTCGAACAGTGATAAAATCCCTTTTAACTCTTCACCTTTAACTGAGAGCCCTGTTTCTCTAATCATACCTGAAAAACTCCTTTTCCAATCTGCTGATAGTATTGGAGCAACTCTAAATGATATCGGAATTCTTTTAGAGATAAACTCAATTCCCTCGGCTTCATCCGAAGATATTGAAGATGCAATATGTTTAATTGAATATGGGATTAATAATTGTATTTTAGTTTGCGCAATAGAAGTGAATACCTCGATATCACTCCAAACCTCTCTCAATTTCTCATTAGTTACACGATCCAAATTATCCAGCACTAGAATAAATCGTTTTTCTTCAGGGATTTCATTAACGAAAGATTCTAAAGCTTGCTGTAATTCATAAGCACCGACTTCTTTATTAATTTCAATAGTTTCTGAAATAGTGTCTTTACTATTTCTTTTGAAAATATCACCTGTTGTTGGTGGCGTACCAAAAAGCCAAAGAATCTTTCTACTTTTTTGTGCACACCTAACAATATGACATGGAAACCAAGCCAGTATTATGGCAAGTAAAGCCAAACCGCTAAAGTTAAAGCTTCCGTTCGCAACTTCAAAGCCACCTGTAAGTCCATAAAATATATATAGTAAAAAATTACTAACCCCTATTAAAGCTTCAGGTAGAAGTCTCACCCCAACTAATAAAGCAATCGTAAACCAAATGATCCAAATATTAATATTACTTTTGATATTGGACGTATATTCAAAATGATTACCTAAGGCAACATTCTTTGCCTTTTTAACTATACCTTTTTTTTCTGACTTTATAGAACCTTCGATAGCAGAATAAAGCTTTTCAATTAAGGCCTTCTTGGTAGCGCCATGCTGAAATCTTTCTACATCAAATTCAACAAACTCATATTGTTCTTCTTTACTCATATCTTTAATGAGTTCTAAAACCGTACTTTTACCAGACCCTAAATTACCTTCAACACCGACAACATTAATATCGTTAGCACCTTTTAGTGCTTTAAAAACAGCCATAGCAGTCCTGCTATGGCTACCACTATCAAATAAATCTTTTTGAGAAGGTTTTTCTATTAGGAACTTATAGTCGCTATTGTTATTTTCATTATCCATATGAGATGTAACCTAAAAGTTTGTGAGTAGTCAGTTCAATGTACAAAAATCGTATTAATACAAGCTAGCATAGGAAAATTTATATGTCATTTAACTTGCTGTAAAGACAAAATAATTAACGTTCGGTTGCTTATATACATAGACGGTATTAAAGAAGGGCTTGCATAGATTGCACAAAGAGAGCGACGACGAAGTCAAAATTACACTTTTATATTAAATGACTATTGTATATGTTTTGCATTGTATTAACTGAAAGGTTAGAAGAGGCTACAGTTCTGTTTAATAATTTTGTTAGGACTAGTTCGAATTTTAGCGTATTAAAGTAGGCAATAATGAAGACACATAGACGTAATTCTTGTATGAAAAAAACCATGTGTCGACATTTAACTATTTGATAAGTAATTATTTACGGCCTGAATGTCCGAAACCACCTTCGCCCCGGTCACTTTCTTTAAACTCTTCAACCACTGAAAATTCAGGCTGAATGACTGGTAAAAACATTAATTGAGCGATACGATCCGCAGGCTCGATAGTGAATGTGTCACTCCCACGATTCCAACAAGAGATGAATAATTCCCCCTGATAGTCCGAATCAATTAAACCTATTAGGTTACCTAATACAATACCATGTTTATGACCTAAACCAGACCTAGGTAATATTGTTGCAGCCATATCTTTGCTTTTCATGTGTATAGCGATGCCTGTAGGTATCAATTCTGTTTGGCCGGGCTTTAAGGTAAGGGGTTCATCAATACATGCTCTAAGGTCGACGCCAGCAGAACCGTCTGTTGCGTATGCTGGTAATGGAATCTCATTGCCCACTTTAGGACTTAAAATTTTTAATTCAACTGTTTTCATTGATACTCCGAATATGCGTTGAAACTTTTTATTAAAGTGTCTCTTATAGATTTAAATATCTAAAACTATGCTTGAACGAGTTTTTCGAAAAAACTTGGACTTTTATCTATAGTTTAATGTTTATATTTTGGTGAATGTTAATGGATTTGGTGGTTAGTATTTATTAGTCTTTGTAGAATGCTAGTGAAATTCAAAACGTAGCAAACATATATTTTTGTAAGTGAAATTTGTAAGTAACATAGAAGTTAAAATGCAGAACATTAGCAACTTAATAATCAGTTAGTTACGACACTTTGTTCACTAACTTATTCGACAGGGCTTACAATTTAGCCAGTGATAAGCGATCGAGCATTTCTGCACACTCAACCCAAATGGCTCTGTACCAATCAAACCCTTGGCTAAACCATTGGTCATGTACTTTGGTATTCATGGCATTTTGCATTTCTAGCATCACTACTAGTTTGTTTAAATTGGCAGACATATCAATTCCTGTCGTTTTTGATTAGCTAAATTTTCATTAGTGTAATAATACAGATAAAATGCTTGTTGTGCATTGCTGTATATTTTCATTAGTGTGCTAACTATGTTTATCTTGAAGTCGTAAACTCATGCCATGAGTTTATTAGGTCTATAAAATCTTCAAAACCACAACCACTGCTTAGGCCATTTTCTTCAAGCATTAAATCGTCGTCTTGATAAGCCATAAGATCTTCACTGTCTTGGTGCAGAGCATGGGCTTCAAATAGAGCTTCGTCTTTCGTTAAAATTAAATCTATTTCTTGGCCCTTTAGCGTTAAAGGCTCAAAGCTTGAACTCACCGATGCAATAAGCGCTTGCACCATAGCTATTTTATCTTTGCCTATTTCTTCGTTTAACCAGCGGCCAATTATGGCATGCTCGCTACTTATTTTAATGCGTAATCCGCTAATTGGATCGCGAATAAATTGATATTCCATACGTATCGCTTTTAAATCGTTAGTTGTGCAATTATATACGTAAATAGCTGCAGACGCTAAAAAGCAAAATAGCGCCAAAAGGCGCTATTTTATAAAGCTTTAATATTAATTACGTCACGATCTATAACGTGCTGCATCAATAATTGCCCAAACATATACAATAGCGGCAATTATTCCTGGCACAATTAAAAACCATAATGCCGCACCACCAAAAAATAATATAGCGAATATAAGCGCGGCAAGAATACGCCCTTGCACTAGCTGCCCCAACCCCGGGAAAAATATATTACATAATGCTGCGATTACGTTACCGCCTGAACCTTGTCCTGACATACTAACCTCTGTAGTTTATTTAATTTTTATATTTTAGCTATAGAATTACTTACACACTCTATGCCAATTTAATAAATGTTACAAATCATATAGTTGTATTTTTATCAGTTTAACGCTGTGGTGATTTTTACTAAATTGAGGTCAAATTAGCAATTTTTATTATATCTTTTTAACCTTTTCCGTTTTTGATTCGCTATCAAGCTACTAGTTTAGAACATAATTTTATGAATAGCTGTGTATAAAAACAGTATTTTATTTAGCCTAACAAAAACACCTGCTATACTGCCCGCATTATTGATTAAAAAGGCGTAACGATGGACGTTTCACAATTACTCGATGGCTTAAACGACAAACAACGCGATGCCGTTGCAGCCCCACTACAAAACATGCTGGTATTAGCAGGTGCTGGGTCTGGTAAAACACGAGTGTTGGTTCATCGTATTGCTTGGCTAATGCAAGTTGAGCAAGCCTCAGCGTATAGTATTTTTGCGGTTACCTTTACTAATAAAGCAGCTAAAGAGATGCGTACTCGCGTTGAAGAGACGCTAAAAGCGCCGGTTGGTGGTATGTGGATTGGTACTTTCCATGGTTTGTCGCACCGTATTTTACGCGCGCACCACCGTGAAGCAAAATTACCCGAAGCATTTCAAATTTTAGACTCAGACGATCAGCTACGTATGATCAAACGTTTATTAAAATCGATGAATATTGATGATAAAAAATGGCCCGCTAAACAGTTTGGTTGGTACATAAGCGCTAAAAAAGATGAAGCACTTCGCCCTAAAGATATTCAAGCCTACGATATTAACGAGCAAATGATGCTGCGCGTGTACGCGGCGTATCAAGAAGCATGCGACAGAGCAGGCTTAGTCGATTTTGCCGAAATACTACTGCGCAGCTACGAAGTACTCAAAAATAACCCTACACTACTGCGCCATTATCAACAGCGCTTTGCACACATGTTAGTAGACGAGTTTCAAGACACCAACACCATACAATACGCATGGTTAAAACTACTTGCTGGCGACTCCAATAGTATTATGATTGTTGGCGATGACGATCAGAGTATCTATGGTTGGCGCGGTGCAAAAATAGAAAACATTAAACGTTTTTTAACTGACTTTAGCGCAGAGACCATTCGTCTTGAGCAAAACTATCGCTCTACCGCCACTATATTAAAAGCCTCAAATGCCCTGATCCAAAATAACTCAGAGCGTATGGGTAAAAGCTTATGGACCGACGGTAACGAGGGCGAACCTATTTCTATTTACGCCGCATTTAACGAGCTAGACGAAGCGCGTTTTGTAAGTAGTAAACTGCGTAGTTGGTTAAATGCCGGCAATGCGCTGCAAGATGCGGCTATTTTATATAGAAGTAATGCGCAATCACGTGTACTCGAAGAAGCCATGCTACAAGAAGGCCTAAAGTATCGTATTTATGGCGGCATGCGATTCTTCGAACGCCAAGAAATTAAAGACGCCCTGTCGTACTTACGCATAATAGGTAACCGTCAAGACGATGCTGCATTTGAACGAGTAATTAATACTCCAGCTCGTGGTATTGGCGATAAAACGCTAAGCCATATACGCGACTGTGCACGCGCCGAATCGTTACCACTTTGGTATGCAGCAAAAGCAATTGTAGAGCAACAACATTTATCTGGCCGCGCTTCTGGTGCAGTGAGTAAGTTTGTCGAACTAGTAGAGCATATTGAAGATAAAATTAGCGATCTAACGCTACATGAGCAAGCTAAGTACGTTATTCAAACTTCTGGGTTAATGGCAATGTACCAAGCCGAAAAAGGTGAAAAAGGCCGTGCCCGAGTAGAAAACTTAGAAGAACTTATTAGCGCTTGCGATCAGTACGAATTGCCTGAGGAAGAAGAATATAGCTCTCCTCTACAAGGCTTTTTAGCGCATACCTCGCTTGAATCTGGTGAAGGACAAGCAGAAGAGCACGAAGACGCCGTACAAATGATGACATTGCACTCAGCTAAAGGTTTAGAATTTCCGTTAGTGTTTATGGTTGGCGTAGAGGAAGGTATGTTCCCTTCTCAACAAAGTAATGAAGAGTCTGGCCGTTTAGAAGAAGAACGCCGCCTTTGTTATGTAGGTATGACCCGCGCTATGGATAAACTATATATTAGCCATGCCGAAAGCCGTCGTTTATACGGACAAGAAAAATACCATACACCATCGCGCTTTTTACGGGAAATTCCCGAGGACTGTGTTGAAGAAATTCGTATTAAAACCCAAGTATCTCGACCACCCGCTGCAGGGCGTTTTAGCGCATCAGTTAGTCACGCTGCATTTGAAGATAGCGGCTTTAACTTGGGGCAACGTGTACTGCATGCTAAATTTGGTATTGGTACAGTACTTAATTACGAAGGTGCGGGTGCGCAATCTCGCGTACAAGTCAACTTTGATGATTTAGGTAGTAAGTGGTTAGTAACGGCATATGCAAGACTACAAGCTATATAAAAAGCAACTCATACAACTAGAACAACAATTAGCTGGCGCGCATCACCGCCAGCTAGTGCTTGTTACTGGCAATGATAATTGGTGCTATGAGCTGACAAACTCACTAGTACAAAATACTAATACACTTACTCTATCTAAACATTGTGCACTTAAAAATGCTCAATGGCCTGCACACATTCACCAAATATTAGGACAAGAATTTACCCACGCCATTTACGATGGCTTTAGTGGCTTATACCCCGATAAGTTGGCCGCAATTGCTGGTACAGTTAGAGCTGGCGGAGTATTGTTTGTATTACTTCCTGAGCTGGGTAACCTAAATAACTGGCAAGATCCCGCATTAAAAAGTGTCCAGTCTCATGGCCACAGCAATCAATATAGTTTATTCAATCAGCGTTTCAGCTCTATTATTAAAAGCTTACCGGCCTTGCATTACAGTGAAGAATTTGGCTGCATCAATAATAATTATAACTATGTCCTGCACAGTAATATTGATTTTGAACCGCAGAAAAACTGCGTAGCACAAATAGTAAAAGTAGCTCATGGTCGCGCCAATAGACCGCTACTGATCAATGCAGATAGAGGCCGAGGAAAGTCAGCCGCATTAGGCCTAGCAGCCGCAAAATTAGCTGATAAAAATGTAATTATTTGCGCCACTCAATTTAGAGCAACACACAGCAGCTTTAAACACTTAGCTGCACAGCTAAATGTTAATTACGATCCATTACAAAAACAGCTTGCTAACATGCAATATATTGCGCCAGACGCTCTGTTAAATGAGCTTCCCGAGTGTGACGTACTCTTAGTAGATGAAGCTGCTGCTATCCCAGTGCCTATGTTATTAAGCATGTTAGCGCATTATCCTCGTATTGTATTTGCAAGCACCTTAGTAGGTTATGAAGGCAATGGTAGAGGCTATACAATTCGCTTTAGTCAATATATTAAAAACCACTACAAAGCTTCTAAAGTAATTACTCTTGATGAGCCATTGCGCTTTGCTAAGCAAGATCCACTTGAGCAGCATATTCGTAGTTTATTAGCACTTGATGCACAGTATCAAGAGACTAATAGCAATAAATCGCAGATTCCTAAGCATAGTGAAGTAACTCAGCAACAACTCGTAACTGATGAAGCACTATTGTGCCAAGTCGTTGCTTTACTTGCGCTTGCTCATTATCAAAGTAGTGTGAATGATTTACGCCAGTTGTTAGATGCGCCATCGCAACGCATATTTATCAGCAAAATAGACAAGCAATTAGTGGGTGTATGCTTAATCGCGATAGAAGGCGGTTTAAGTGAAGAACTTACTGAGCAAGTTATAAGTGGTGAGCGCCGCCCACAAGGGCATTTAATGGCGCAAACACTTGCACAACTGAGCTTTAACAGTGATTTTTTAACTCATTTAAGTGCGCGAGTTGTCCGTATTGCAATTGATCCAAGCTCACATAATTGTGGCCTAGGAAAAGCATTACTGAGCTATAGCGAGTCACAAGTAAAAGAACAATGTACTTGGTTTGGTGCTAGTTTTGGTGCCACTGCACAATTGCTAAAATTTTGGCAAAGCCTAGGCTTTAATGCTGTTAAATTAGGTTACCAACGCGACAAAAGCACTGCTGAGCACGCAACTTTAGTTGTTAAATCTCTTAATGCACCACAACAAAGTTTACAGTCACTGATTAAACAGTTTCAATACGAGCTGTTTTATGGCCTATTAAGCCACTTTAAGTCATTAGAATGGCAACTGGTTAGCACATTACTGCGCTCATTTAATGATGAGGTAATAGCTTCTGATACGTTAAGGTTATTTACACAGCAACTCAGCAGTAACCGCTTTACTATTTCACCCACTCTCTGGCGTTTAATTAGCCAAAATCCTGTTATAATTACTAGGATAGCAGCCAATCAGCAGCAACTTTTAATTCAAACAGTTTTACAACACCATACCGATGAGCAACTTATTAAAAATTTAAATCTCAGCGGCAAAAAGCAATTAGAACAACTGTTTAGAAACACAACAAACATACTCGCAAAGCAACTTTCTTCATAAAGCCATTTCACTTTTCTGCAGACGTAAAAAAGCCCGAATCGTTAAATTCGGGCTTTCTACAATTTGGAGCCTGGCAATGTCGTGGTGCCCACAGCAGTGGAAAATCACAGTGCAAATGCACCACATTCATTGGCTAGTGGTGATGTTTTCATGATTTGAGTGTCGGGTGTCGCTACGCTCGCCCAACCTACGCGGGAGACTTGTGTACATTATTCACCCACATTTCACTTTTCTACAGACGTAAAAAAGCCCGACTATTTCTAGTCGGGCTTTCTACAATTTGGAGCCTGGCAATGTCCTACTTTCACAT
>NZ_JAGGDL010000061.1:0-12296 GCF_017653575.1 Pseudoalteromonas sp. K222D | reverse complement strand
TTTAACATAATATAAATCGTAAGCCTAACGCTCGCTTGTAGCCCTTTGTGGGGCTGCATTTACCCATATTAGTAACGACATTTTGTCGGGGGTAAAAATCACTTAAGCAACGCTTTTTCGCCAAATTCCAGCAAGCTCATCATCACCTTTACTTTCTGCTTTGAAAGCCTCTAATAAAGCCATTGTTTCCAATGGGTTGGGGTGTTCTGCGACTAATAATAGCTTTAATGATGTGTGGTCTTTAAATTCACCTTTGCCCGTTCTAACGGTGCTAACGGCTTGTTTTGATATGCCTGTCAGTTTGCTAACCATGTAGTCAGAGTCAATACCCGCGGTGATTTTGAACCAGTCTAACAGTTCGATTGAGTTAGTGATTTTCATGTGTTTTGTGTCCGTCTTGGCGTGTCGGTAATTTGATTATAGTCGTAGTCAACGCTTATTGCATTAGTCCATACCTATTGACACAGTACGGCGCGCTTGACTAGTATGTGTGTCGAAGCGGTCGCCAGACTGTTTTGGGTGTTCTATTGGCGTGGAATAGGCGCTTGCTGAAATTAAGCAGTAAGCGCCACCAAGCCAAGAGCAAAGACTTTAAAAGCCACGCCAAGGTGTAACGAATGAAACAACGTAAAAGAGAAACAATAAATAAAAACCGCCGAATGATTAAAGAGTCGGTTCCCGCACTAAAGATGATACGCGCCGAGCGTTTGAACCCATCAAGCGATTTTATTCGCCCATTTAGAAAATGCGCCGTTCGTGTGCAGTGCCAAAAATTAATTGATAACGGCTTTCGTGAGATTGCAAGCTCACTGCTAAATAAAGCAATAAAGGCGGGGCTTTAATCATGAAAGAATTAGATGTGATTGAGTGTGCAGCATTGGGAATGATGTTTGAGAGAGCATCGACGCGGGCTCGCGTTCGGTTTGATGGTGTTAAGCCGGCTGTAAAACAGGTTGAGTTTTGCACTCGTTTGATTGCATTGCTTTATAGAAAAGGTTTGGAGTTTTTAGCGGTGCATATGATGCGTGTTTTGCGCGAGTGGTGCGAGGTGTCGCTATGAGCCAGTTTATTTGTGAAATAGAAGAGTTAAAAACAGATGTTGCCCACTGGGATTATGCGCGCGGCAAAGCGGCACAATTAAAACTAACTGTTAAAAATCAATTGGCGGCCATTAGTCGCGAAAAGCAAATTAAAATACAGCAAGAACGCGAGCGCAATTACCAGAGTTCTGACTCAACCCCACGATACGATGCATTGCAAGCAGCCGCTTATTACTCAAAGGCGGGTCAGTTATGAGCACCCATAGATTAAAAATAACACCTCAGTATTTTGGGCTTGTTTTGGTTGGCATGAAAACCGCCCAGGTAAGATTTAATGACCGTGATTATAAAGCGGGCGATTATCTGTTTTTATGCGAGTTTGATGGTGCAAAATTTACAGGTGAAAATGTTTTAGTAGAGATTACGCATATTTTGTATAGCTCTGATTTTTCATGCGGTCTAAAAGATGGGTATTGCGTCTTATCGTTTGAGGTTGCAAGCGTTAGGATGGGGTATCGTTCTTTATGAGTATTAATATCCCCGAGCATATATTTGATGATGCAATACAAAGCGCCCAAAGTGGCGCTTTTTCTGCGTTTGCAGTTCAGCCAGCAACAGAAAAAGAAATCGAAGAATCTTTGACTTGGTTGGATTATATCGAGTCACACACAAAAGGTTATCGCGAAGCGACCGCGAAAGCGGAAAAAGATAGGCTTGTCAAAAGGCGCAAAAGTCCGACACCGATAAATCACGACGAAAACCCGCGCTCTAAGAGGTCGTTATTAACCGGTAAGGCTTTAAGTCTTAATAGTTTAATAGCTGGGGCTTTAAATAAGTTCACGCCGCAGGAGCGCGCACAGCATCTACATATTGATAGCGACGAAGTGCTAGATGTTGAAACGGGCGAGATTACCCCGAAAAAAATTAAGGAAGTTGAGCGCGGTCACTTTTCAAGTTCTGTTATTGAGAGCGACAAAAGCGCAAAGGTTCACTTTCAAAATCGTAATTGGTGCGATGGTTTTCGCATTGTATGCACTCAAAATACCCGCGCAAGTGATGCGCCCGACGCTAATACAGGCGATAGGGTAACGCAAACAGTAACAAGCAGAGCGCGCGGTAAAATTATTGATAGTGGTTTATATATGCAAGCAGTAAAAGGCGGTTTTAATTCGTTTACTACAGTAACGTTAAATACCGCCGCGCGTTGGCGTGTTGATAATAACCACTATCAGAAAGTAGCAAAGCGCCCAGCGGGTACAAAATTAGATGCAATTTATACGCAAGATGGGCAGTTAGTACACGGCGTAGAGTTTGCAGCGGGCGAGTTTACCGCCGTTAAATTTGAGCGAACAACGTTAGGCCAAGAGCTAAGCCGCTTTTTTGACTCACTTGGAAAAATGCACAAGCGCGGTTTTGTAGCTAATGGCAAAATATCGACCACAGAAAAAGCAAAAAAATACTCGTGGGGTGCTGTTGAGTGCATTGGACGAAATGACCGACTTTACTCGTGGGGGAAAGTGTCGAGCGTTGGCGCAAGCGGCCGCGTTGAGTCTGATTTATTAAACAGTAATGAGCGCGTTTATTCGTGGGGTGCTGTTGAGTGTGTGGGCGTAGATGCGAAACCCGTTTTCGATTATTTGTGGTGCGCCGAAGCGCCCAGCAAAAACCACGGCTCAAAAGTGTATGAGTGGTCAGGGGAAAAGCACGAAATTAAATGCGTAGGCGAACAAAATTACCACGCGCATGTGTTAATGCGTTGGAATGTTGAAGCCGTGTTTTTTCATGAATGGGCGGCGCGTATTGAAAAATTATGGGGTCAGGGGTTTGTAACAATTGAACGCATCAAAAACGCCAAGGCCGCGGCCAGTTATTTGTTAAAAGCACTTGGTTATATGGTGAAAGGTGGCGAAGGGTCGCAGGGTGAAATACGCGGCAACCGTTACAATATTTCAAAATATGCTCGCGCCGAAGGCTGGGAAAATTGCGCGACGCATGAAGCACAACACATGTACGGGTTAATTCAAGAATACATGCAAGGGCTGGACGCAAAAAAAGAACGCAGAATGAAAAAACAAGCGGAATTAAAAAAGACTGTGGCAATTGTTGAAAAACAAAAAAATATTAATAAAAAAACATTTAGCGAAAAACGCGCGCAGTGGCTTAAATCCCTTGAAAATAAAATAGAAAGCATAGGCGAAACCATAGGCGAAATTTCAGCAGAATTAAACGGTAATTTTGCACTTGGCGGTGTTGCCAAGTTTGCCAACGAGTCGGCATTTGTTGGCTTTATTAGTTGGGTTGTTGGCGTTCGTGGCTGGCAATTAAAAACGTCGTTTTTAGATTCGAGCAAAGCCGATATTAAAAGCGAAAAAATAGACGAGTCGGCGGTTAATAAAATACTGAGAGAAACCCGCCGATTTTATGACAATTCAATGAATGCTCTTTGCGATTTTTACAGTCGTTTTGAGCTAGTTAACGATTACGGAATAAATGCAAATGAGCAATGTTAATTTAAAAATAATAGAAATTAAGCAAAAAATAAGTGATGCAAAAAAGTTGAGCCCACTACAAGCGGGTAAAAAAGTTGCACTAGCAGAGGGGGCGATTGATGGCGCAATTGAGGTGATTTGCGACATTGAATACAGGTTAGAGCAAGTTGAACAAATATTAAGTTTGAGCAATTTGGAAGCGTTAATAAATGGGGGTGATGATGGCTATTAAAGGAAAGTCGAATAATCCGGATTTGGGCGTTATTGAATGTGATGGGTGCGACGCGTTCGCAGTAATTCGACGCCGAGCAAATGGCAAGCGTTTGCTGTATGAGCATTGCCCCAATTGCGGGATGAATCAAAAAAGCGGTGCAAAATTACAGGCGAAATGGGCGTGGGCAATAGCGAAAGAGAATAGCGAGCAATCGCCCGAAATCCCTAGCTTTAAGAGCGAACCAGTACCTGAAATAGAAAGCATTGAAACTGGCGAATGGTTGCCGGAAGAATTAATAAAAGAAATGGAACGTATACAAAATGAAACTGCAAAAAAAGGCGAATGTAATGAGCGAATCAACAGCGAAAAAAACCCTATTAGCACAAGCGATGGAAAACCTACAAATGAGTTCGGGTTCTTCTTCTTTGGCGCAATCGCAGGAGTCGCAGCAATTGCAGGACTCAGACGATAACGACGTAATACAAAGTGCGGTTAATAATGAATACTCAGAGCTTGATAAGTTTTTAAATAATAACGAGCCAAGCGACGAAACAGAAGAAACAGAAAGCGAGGAGATGAGCGAAGAAGATGCCGCCGCCGCCGCTGGTTTTTTTGTTGATACTGGCGCGGGTTTTGTCGAGTCGATGTTTAGTGTGCCCGTTACTATTGACCACGACACAAAACAAGTTATTGCAAGCAAAACGGTTCCGGTTGTTTTGAAATATGCAAAAGGTGCATCTTTGCCGCCGTGGTTGGTGAAGTATCGCGAAGAATGCGAATTGATAGCGGTTTTAGCTACTGCGGGCTTTTCAATTTATCAACAAATTAAAATGGCAAAAATACAAGAAAAAGAAAAGCAATATGATAAAGGCGGGGAGGTAAAAGTTAGTGCCGCGTAATGAAAACAACGAGCTAGACCCGTTACACGTTTGTTATTTAGCAGGTACAGGCGGCGGTAAAACCACCGCCGTTAAGTTGGCGGGTTTAGTGGGCGAGCAGGTCGCAATATTTGATTTATACGGCGATTATAAACACGATGCACGAAAAAAAAGCCCGTTTAATGGGTTGGGTGGTCGTGCGGTGCATCATTTCAGCAGTCGGATTAAATTCGCTCAAGCATTCGCACAGGCATGGCGCAGTGGGCAAAAATTTGTGGTCGCATATTCGCCCCAGTTTAGCCAAGCGTTAGCGGGGCAGCGGTTAAAAGATGCAAAAACAAAAGAGCTGCATTGGTTCGGGCAGTTAGTTTGGGCGGCGGCAGATGGTAACAGGCGCATAGATGTAATTATTGAGGAGTTGGCAAAACTTTCAAGTACAGCGGGCAAAGATGATTCAATTATAGGCGAGCTGGCAACAGGTGGCCGTAAATTCGGTTTAGTGCTGCACACTGTTTTTCAACGCTCGCAGGAAGTGCCCAAAACCATTTGGAATAATAGCCCGCGCAAAGTGTTAGGCGCTCAGGAGTCACGGCACGATGCAAAATTAATTGCTATCGAATTAGATGCGGAATTATCAGACGTAATTCAGCTAAGCAAGCAAAATGCTGATCACCATAAAAAGCGACTTTACTATCTCATTAAATCGCGCGGCGGAATCGGTAACATAGACCCGTATTTTATTAATGTTGATAAAAAAT
This sequence comes from Pseudoalteromonas sp. K222D, assembly GCF_017653575.1. Taxonomy (NCBI): domain Bacteria; kingdom Pseudomonadati; phylum Pseudomonadota; class Gammaproteobacteria; order Alteromonadales; family Pseudoalteromonadaceae; genus Pseudoalteromonas; species Pseudoalteromonas sp. K222D. The sequence goes on along the minus strand of NZ_JAGGDL010000061.1, from coordinate 6,917 downwards.
CAAAGTCGTTCGGACAGTGTGAGCAAATAACGTTTAAACAATTGCGGAGTTAAAGGTGTTTGGTTTGGTGTTGTCGCTTTTTTTGCGGTGCTATCAATGATGCTTTTTCATGTGGCTGTAAATATATTACGTATATAAGCGGGGTTTTCGCTCTTTTCGCTATGGAGAGAGCGAAACCAGATGGACACAATAGCGAAACGATTGGTTTATTGAGTACCGAAATTTAACGGGTTTTCGCCCACAATTAAAATAGGTATTTAAATGTTTAATAAAAGCACTTTGCAAACTGTCGGCGTAACGCTGGCAATTTTAGCGGTACTAAGTAATGTACGCGCAGCGCGTCCTATCAAACGCATTATTTTAGGTTAAGGGGTAAAGCATGAGAAATATTGCCCCACTAAATAAAATTACTGGCGTTGATGCTGGCGGTACGGTGTCATTAACACTCCCAGTAAATTTAACTTACGACAAAATCCACTTTGAGTACGCGGGCGTAACAGCAGCGCAAATTAAAAACGTAAAAGTTGAGTTAAACGGCCGAACGCTAACCGAATACGGTACATTGCAAGACCTGATAAATGAAAATATTTATTATGGTCGTGAAGTTACAAGCGGTTTAGCGACAATGCATTTTGTGCGTTCAGAGATTGAAAGTTCAAAGCAGCCGCGTTTAGTTGAGCAGCGATTTTTTGGTTTAGGCACAGCAGGTTTGTCGTTAGCGCAAATTAAATTTGACATTGACGATGCAGCAGCAGCGCCAGTAATTAAAGCATACGCTGAAAAATCAGCAGCGAGCGCCCCGGGCTGGTTGTTCAAACGCCGCTCTTTTCGTTACAACTTTGCAGTTGGTGTTAACGAAGTGGAAAATTTACCGCGTCCGCGTGGTGCATACATTGCAGCTATTCAAATTAAAAAAGCAGGTATTAAAACCGCTGAATTTTTAGTGAATAACACAAAATGGCGCGAACCAATTCCAAAAGCCCTACATAACGCAATTTTAAAGCAGAACGGCCGAACGCCGATTACAGACACGCATTCAATTGATTTAATGCTGGATGGTGATGTTTTCGGCGCGCTAATGCTAGACCCTGCAATTAATGATATGCGTTTGCGAATTGATAGCGAAACAGAAGGTCAGGCCGAGATAATCGTTGATTATTTTGATAGCTACGCTAACAGCTCATTTTAAGGGGTTATTATGTTTGGATTTGGAAGCGCGGCAAGTGGGGCGGCGAATGCCGCCGCCCTGCCAAGCGCGCAAACTTTGCCAGAAGGCCAGCCCAGCGCACAGTCTGCATGGGGTAATGTGGGCGGTTTTGTAAATTCGGCGCTCGGTAATGCGATGAATATATACGCTCAATACGAGGGCATTCAAGCGATGAAAAACGCGGCGGGTGTTGCACGTCAAGAGCAGCAAAACACGCCAGAATTTGAAAACGGCGCGGCGGTAGTAGTTGACGCGCAAAAAACACAGGTAACAGCAAAGCCCGCGGAAGTTATGGTTTTTGGTTTCCCTCAGCGCCAAGTGATCATGGCGTTTGGTGGTTTGCTCGCAGTGGGTGTTTTGTTAAAGGTGGCTAAATCATGAGTTCAAAAGGTTTAAAAGCGTTCGCTAAGGGCGTAGGCGTTGCAATTATTGCAGCGGTTGCCGCTGAATATATACGCGATTTTATAAAAGCAAAAAAGGCCGCTAAGTAATGGGCGGCGGTGGCATGAGTGCGAGTAATTCCAGTTCCGCCGCGTCGGGAACAGGCGACCAAGCCGCAAACATTGGTTTTGCAGGTGGGGCAATTAATTTTGGCTCAAGCAATAATAATCAAATTATGATTATTGGCGCTGTCGCGTTAATTGCGTTGTTTTTATTTAAAAAATGAAATTTTGCAATGTAAGCGAGTTACACAAAATAAAACGGGCGGCAGGTTCGCCCGAAGATTTTGCGTATATTAAAAACGAAGTAAAAAACGGGCGCTCAAGATTTGTTAACATCTTGGGCGTTTATTTTATTTTGCGTGTAGATAATCACGATTTAGTAGTTGTATGCGCGCAGGGTAAAAACCTTGTTGCCGCGTCACATTGGGTTATAGCGTTAGCAAAAAAACTAAACTTAAAATCAATACTGTTTCACACTCAGCGCCCCGCACTCACTCGATTATTAAAGCATTGTAATTTTAATTTTTTTGAAACTGCGCCCAAGGGGTATGCAGTTTATAGGATGGTAATAAATGGGTAGTAAATCACGTTCCCAGAGTGCCCAGTCAACAACGAACAACAGCACAAGCTTGGGTGTTCAAGGTGACAATACGGGTTTTATGACAGTCGGCAACGGCAATAACTACAATATAACGCAAACAGATCACGGATTAGTTGATGGTCTTGTATCTATTTGGGGAGATATGACAGGCAATCAATCAGATATGATTAGTGCCGTTGGCGGTATGGCTCGCGATAATGCCGACATGGTGCAAGGCGTTACAAGTGATGCGTTTAATTACGGTGAAAATGTAAACCGAGACTCGTTAGACTTTGCGGGAAATACCGTAAACGATAGTTATAACTTAGTAGCTGATATGGGCGCGGGGGCGTTTGGGTTTGGTTCTGATGCGCTTAATACCGCGGGTAATGCGTTAACGGATTCGTTTAACTACGCACAAAACACACAAGATAATGCGTTTAATTTTGGCTATGACGTTTTAACATCGGTGCAAACAGGACAGCAAGGCGCGTTAAATTTTGCGGGTGATGCTCAAAGTGATGCGTTTAATTTTGGTGATAATGCGTTAAATTTTGCGGGCAATGCTCAAAGTGATGCGTTTAATTATGCACAAAATACGCAAGATAATGCGTTTGATGCAGTGAGCGCGGCGCAAGGTAATGCGTTTAATTTTGGCTATGACGTTTTAACATCGGTGCAAACAGGACAGCAAGGCGCGTTAAATTTTGCGGGTGATGCACTGAGTGCAGGGCAAAGAGCGCAAGACAATGCGTTTAGTTCAATGGGTGATACGGTAGCGGGGGCGTTTGGGTTTGGTTCTGATGCACTTAGCGCAAATGAAAGTATAAGCCGCGATAGTATCGACGCACAAAATCAAATCGCTAACACGTCAATATTGCAAAACAGTAATTTAGCCCGCGACAGCATAAACGCTCAAAACTTTTTGGCCGAAACGTCTATAAAAGAAAACAGCGATTTAGCGCGGGGCGTGAGTGAATTAGCCGAAAACATGCACGGCAACAATACAGCGTTTGCCAATAATGCACTGATAACCACAGTTGACGCGGTAAGCGGCGCTAACAAGGGTATGGCTGATTTAGCTTATTACTCTATTGATAAAAACAGCAATCTAGCTACCGATTTAGCCGCGGGCGCAGTTGATAAAGTAAGCGATGCATACAAAGACGCAAGCGACCAAACAATATTAGCCCACAAACAAGCGTTGCAATTTGCCGACAGCTCTATGCGCTCAGATGGTCAGCAGTTAGCAATAAGCACAAACGAAACAATGAAATATATTGTAATTGGTTTGGGCGGTGTGGCGATTATGGCCGTTGTATTTATGGGGAGTAAATAATGTTTATAAATAAAGTGCTAGGCGGGGATGAAATTAGTGATATAAACGCGACAGGGCAATTTATCAAAGTTATGAGTTGTGAAAGTAGCGTAAGGCTAAGGGTTTTTAATGATGCGGAATTAATATTAGATACAGAGGCGCGAGCGGGTTTTGATGTTCAGACGAGCAAGCCATTTAAGTTGATTCAGGTTGTATCAGAGACACCGCAAAGAATTGAATTTTGGGTGTCTGAGCATAAGTTAACATATGATGCACTTTCAAAAAAACCAAGCAAGGCAAAGAGTTTTTTAGCGGAGTATTACGGGGGGGGGCAGAAAATATTGCCGTTCGACTCTTCTCAAAGTAAAGTTAAAATATCGCCGAGTTTTGATTGCGTATACGGCGGCGAAGGTGTTGATTTTGATAGCGGTTTTAATTTGGCGGCGGGCGATGTGTATATTCATGAGAGCGCCGCACCACTATATATAAAATCAAGAATACCGAAAGAATATAAGCTAATTGCGGGGGCCGCTTCGATAGAAAACGAAACGAGCACTGTAATAAGCACCGCTTTTTCGGGGTTGTGGGTTAATGGAAATTATGCATATATAAAAATAAAAGAATTTCAAAACACAAAGGTTTTTAATTTGGAGACCGCAGAGATTTACAACGGGTTTATAAATGACTCAATGTGCATACATGAGGGGGTTGTTACAGCATTAACAACGAGTTCAAGCGGTTTTGAGTTGACCAGTTTTACTGATGATATGAGTCAGGAGTTGAGCAAGGTGTCATTTTTTACGCCCGATTTCAAGGCTACTAAAATAGTTAGCGCAAAAGGCTATGTTTTTGTTTTTGGGGAAGATGCTGAAAGTGGGGCTTCAAGACTGCTTAAAGTTGAAGATAATTCTTTGATTGATGTTGATTTGGGCGCTATAAGTGGCGCTAAAGTAGTAAGGTATGTTCATTACAGCGAAGAATCTGAAAAATTTTTTGCATATACAGGGTCTGAGATGTTGATTTGTCCTTTTGATTTTTCATCGGTGCAAAGTATGGTAGTTAGTGATGGTCTTTTAGATTGCTTGGCGATTGAGACTAGTAGTTATATATCGTTCTCAACTGCATCAAGAAAAGCACTGATAATAAACAAAGCAACTTCGCAAAGATACGAGCCGCCATTTACAAAATATTACCAAGGCTATGTAAAGGATAATCAATCAATATTGGTAAATGATGATGGTGTTTATGAGTCAGGCGACTTAATCGCATATTCAAAGGTTGCCGATATAGATGATATTTTTTCAGGTGACAAAACAGCGGGATTTTTTTATGGTGAGGATTTTGTTTTTTTAGCAAGAGACCGAAACCGCTTTTCGCTGCTAAAGATACCGAGACAAGCAGACCTAACACCAAAAGGTGTTGTTAAGGTTTTAAAGGAATCTTACTGATGAAAAAATCAACGTTAGTAATGCTAATTGCAGGGGGTGCGGCGTTGGCCGCGCTCCCATCTAGCACCAATGCGCCAAAGGGTATTCGCAATAATAACCCGCTAAATATTGAAGCGCGGGAAAGTTGGGTTGGTCAAGTTGGTGATGATGGCCGCTTTGTTGTTTTTGAAACCGTGTTACATGGTTTTCGTGCCGCTGGTCGCATTATGAAAACGAAAGCGGGGCGCGGGGTTCGTACCATAGAAAGTATAATTTCTGAATGGGCCCCGCCAGTAAACGACGCGGGCGAGCTTGAAAATCACACACAAAATTACATTAACTTTGTGAGCGATGAGACAGGTATAGCCAAAGATAGCGTTTTAAGTGCGGACGAATACCCAAAAGTATTGGCCGCTATGGTAATAATGGAAAACGGGCAAAACCCGTATGACCAAGAAACAATTGCAAAGGGGTTTGAGTGGGGGTTTTATGGATAAAATAATAAAACAAAACATGCCAAATATTATAGGTTTGTTCGGCCTGTATTATCTGCTTAGTTACTTTATTGATAAAAGTCGTTTAGCTATTGCACCGGCAACACTGCCAATCGCAAAAGCCATTGCAGGTGTAACCGGATTTATTAACGGTAATCATCCGATTAAATACCCAACCGCGGGCTTTTTTCTCAATGCCGATAAGTTAGACTACACATTAAAAATAAAGGATTTAATGTGGTTAAAAGCAATGACGCTAACGCACGATGACCACGAAGGTTTTTTAAATCAAATATTCGATAGCGACCTACGGCTAAAAAATGAATATAGGCCATTGTTAAATAACTTAGTCGATGCCGAAACCATCGCAGCCGCGGCTAAGGGATAGCAATGGATGCAAACACGACAATCATTATTGCAATAAATTTGTGTGGTTTTGCGGCCACAATAGCAACGCTAAAAAACGACATTAATTGGTTAAAAGCGGTTATTGATAAGCAAGATAAACGCATCGAAAAACTTGAGGAAAAATTATGTTAGCAGCAGTGGGTAAGTATTTAGCCGTTAAATTATTAACCGAAGCGTTTTTAAAAAAAGTGTGTTTGGCAACGGCCAAGCACTTGGCAGCTAAAACAGAAAACAAGCTCGACGACGAATTAGTACAAGCGTTAGCCGACGCACTTGATTAAAAGCAAGTACCAGGTTTTCCCAAAAAAATAAGCCCATCAAAACGATGGGCTTTTTATTGCATTAAGCAAAGTTAAGCGCGTTTTTTTGCGCTGTATTTCTTCACAATTTCTTTTAATGCAAACTTATCAGCCATTTTAATTAAGTCGTTACCCATGGTTTTCAGGGTGTCGCTTGCTTTGACTAAATCGTTTAAATGGTCGATTTGTTGTTGCAGTGCTAAAACGTGGTTTTCGTTATAGCGCACAGAACGCTGTAAAAAATCAATTTTGTTAATGTAGGCGGGTTCGTAGCGGTTACCGCTTGGCGTCCATAAGTAGCCATCACGGCAAATGTAAAAGCCCGCCCATTCTTTGTGCAAACTCATGCCGCCCTTAATTCGTTGCTCAAGCATTAACACAGCACGAGGGCACGGCTTGTTATCTGCTATCCAACGCTCCAAGGTTCGCTCAGACTTTATTAATAAAAAGTCCATCGCGGCGCGGCGGTCGAGTTTACCAAAATTCATAAATCCAGCACGAAAAAGAAGTTGTTTAAAATTAGTCATATTTATCCATATGTTCCATTGACGTTATAATTAATGGTCTACGCGGAAAAATAATCATTCTTTTATTAGATTGATAAATAAATAATCAATCAATTTAATAGATGAATGACCAAATTAGATAACTTACTAAAACAGGGCGTTCGCGTCATTTTAACAGGCAACGCCTAAACAGCGTCATATTGTCGTGTTTTATGTTGTTTAACATAATATAAAT
>NZ_JAGGDL010000060.1:0-14014 GCF_017653575.1 Pseudoalteromonas sp. K222D | reverse complement strand
AAACAGCGCCGATGATAGTGTAGCATTTGCTATGTGAAAGTAGGACATTGCCAGGCTCCAAATTGTAGAAAGCCCGAATTTAACGATTCGGGCTTTTTTACGTCTGGAATTTAATAAATAGCCAAAAGCCCATGCGAATTCAGTAGTGGCTGCTCCTGCACATCCTGTGCTCTACGGCATTTGTATTCCTCTATATCAAACAAAACAGCTCGAAGGCGAGCCCCGCGGAAGGCCGCCCCGACACAAAGAGTGTGTAGCATTTGCACTGTGGCTCTCCACTGCTGCGGGCACCACGACATTCTACTGCGTTGTCGCTACGAAGTAGCGCGCCGACCCCAAATCGAGAAAGCCCGATTGAAAATAATCGGGCTTTTTTACGTCTGCAGAAAAGTGTAATTTAAGCTGGAAAGTACTAGGGGTAGTCTCAATATTGTGAAAGAGCGCAGTTTTAAGCTAGTGCGTAGTTGGATTTATTACCAAGCCATCTACTTATAAGTGCATCTACTTGTTTTGGGTGCTGTATTAGCATTTGCTGCGCTATTGGCCTGACTTGATTTAAAGTGTGTTTGTCGCGGGTTAGATCGGCAATTTTAAATTCAGCTAAACCGGTTTGTTTAGTGCCGAGCACTTCACCAGGGCCGCGGATCTCTAAGTCTCGCTCAGCTATAACAAAACCATCGTTACTATCTCTTAACACGCCCAGACGCTTTTGTGCTGTATGTGAGAGAGGTGCATGGTATAAAAGTACACAATGCGAAGCGGTAGCTCCACGCCCTACTCGACCACGTAGTTGGTGTAATTGTGCTAAACCTAAACGCTCAGGGTTTTCTATAATAATCAAACTGGCATTAGGTACATCCACTCCTACTTCAATGACTGTGGTTGCGACTAAAACATGAATATTACCAGCTTTAAACTCACTCATAATGGCTTGTTTTTCTGTAGCTTTCATCCGTCCATGTATAAGGCTTACGTTTAGCTCTGGTAAGGCTTCTTTTAATTGCTGCGCGCTATCTTCGGCGGCTTGGCATTGCAGCACTTCTGATTCATCAATGAGCGTGCATACCCAATAAACTTGCCTGCCTTGCTCATGGCAGGCTAATTTAACGCGCTTGATAATATCGCCTCGACGAGTGTCTGGTAATGCCACTGTTGTTATGGGTGTTCGACCCGGTGGTAATTCATCTATTACAGAGGTCTCTAAATCGGCGTAAGCGGTCATTGCAAGTGTGCGAGGTATAGGTGTTGCTGTCATGACTAGTTGATGTGGGTAACAGTCGCCAAAGCGGCCTTTTTCACGCAGTGATAATCGTTGATGAACACCAAAACGATGTTGTTCATCGATAATAATAAGCACGAGATTATGAAATTTCACCTCGTCTTGAAATAACGCATGGGTGCCGACGATCATTTGCGCCTCCCCGGAGGCTATTTTTTCAAGTGTAGCTACACGTTCTCTACCTTTAGTTTTACCTCCAAGCCAGGCAACTGTAATACCTAATTGGTTAAACCAGTTATTAAAGTTAATCCCATGCTGCTCGGAGAGAATTTCGGTAGGAGCCATTAAAGCTACCTGAAAACCTTGTGCTATAGCAGTCAATGCACTTAATGCTGCTACTAATGTTTTACCTGAGCCAACATCGCCTTGTACTAAACGCATCATAGGGTAAGGCTGTTGTAAATCACCTTTAATTTCGGCGACTACACGACTTTGTGCATTGGTTGGATCAAAAGGGAGTTGCGCTAAAAATTGGCTTTCTAATGCGTTGTTAGGATTTAAGCTGACAGCTTTAACTTGTTGCCCTTGTTGGCGTATTTTTAACAAGCTGAGATTTTGCGCTAGTAGCTCTTCAAAAACGAGCCGCTGCTGAGCTGGATGAGTACCTTGTTCAAGTGCAATTACGTCTATGTCGTTAGGTGGGCGATGTAATAATAGTAAGGCATCACTTAGCCCTAAATTAGAAGGTTGCCATTGCGCTGGAAGCAACTCCTCTACTGAATATTTTTGCAATAGATTAATAGCTTGATCGCTAAGTGCTCTAATTGATAATTGCTTTAAACCTTCAGTGGTTGAGTAAACCGGAGTAAGCGTTGTAGCCGTAGGCTGCTCATTGGGTGTGTCGCTTATGCTATATTCCGGATGACTCATTTCAAAGCCTACACGGCCACGGCGAACTTCACCAAAACAACGTATTATTTTTCCTGCACTGAGGGCGTTTTTTTGTGCTGCGGTAAAATTAAAAAATCGTAGTGTAAGTCTGCCGGTGCCATCGTTTATTTGGCAAACTAGCATGCGCCTTTTACCAAAGGTGATCTGGCTTGTTTCAATTGTTGCTTCCACGCTTACATGGCTGTGTAATGAAAGCTCGTTTATAGTATAAAGCCGGGTGCGGTCTTCATAGCGAAGAGGTAAATGAAACAGCATGTCTTGTACTGTAGAAATACCTAGCTTTAGCAATCGCTCGGCCATTTTAGGGCCAACGCCTTTGAGTTCTGTTATTGGGTATTGGCTTAAGCTAGGTTTAGACAAGGTGGGCTCAAATCTTATTATTTGTAAGTGAGTTAAGTGTACTTATAGTGCGACGTGGCATCAAGCATGTTTTAAAGCTTGCCAAAACTGTTCATCAGCTACTATTTCACCGTGCTCATCGAGTACCGGGTAGGGAAGCTTTTTTAGCTTACATTGCCGAGCAATAATAGGGTGACACCCTTCAAAATAAATGGGATGTTTAATTTCATCACTCAGCATATTGCGACTATAAAGGCCTGCAAGTTCGCGCTGACGTTGAGCTTCAAAGAGTATTAATGCAGCTGCAACGGATACATTAAGTGATTGCACCATCCCTTGCATGGGTATAATAATGTTTTGATCAGCGTGTTTTAAAGCTTGCTCTGAGATCCCTGTTTTTTCTTGGCCGACAATAATGGCGGTTGGCTTAGTATAGTCTATTTCTCTAAAATCAACGGCATCGGTTGATAAGTGAGTCGCGAGTATTTGTATATCGGGATTACGAGCACGCATGGCTGTTGCCGCATCGTCAATATTTTTATGTAAATGTGTTTCCAGCCAGTTTTTACTACCACCAGAGGTATTATTAGTAAGCCATTTTTGATTTTCTGGCCATACGGCATGCACATGATGACAACCTACGGCGTCTGCACTTCTTACGATAGCGGAAAGGTTATGGTGTTTATGCACGTCCTCTAAACACACTGTTAGGTCAGTTTGTCGGCGCGAAAGTACGTCTGCGATTCTTTGATAGCGAGTTTGCTGCATGATTATCCTCTTTTTCAGTAATTATACGAGATTTTTAGTGTTAAGGCATTACTGTGCGGCTAATTGGGTTTTGTAGCGATATAAGAGTTTCTGTTGATTGAATAGCTTCAATTGCTTGTATTTTATTTATCAGTACATCTTGCAGATGATCGATTGAGCGAGTCATTACTTTGATAAAAATACTGTAGTTACCAGTGGTGTAATAAGCTTCAACAACTTCCTCTAGTGCTTCGAGTTTAATTAGAGTTTGCGGATAGTCGCGTGCACTATTTAAATTAATCCCAATAAAACAGCACACGTCATAGCCCAACTGCTTGGTGCTGATAGTTAACTGAGTTCCTGTGATGATCCCCGCTTGCTTCATTTTTTCAATACGAACATGAATTGTGCCGGCACTCACATTAAAACGTTTTGCTAATTCTGCGTAGGGTGTGCGTGCATTGGCCATTAATGCATGCAGAATCTGTTTATCGAGATTATCGATTTGATAATTTTCCATTACCTTTACACTCTTTGATTGTTGAATCTTAATGTTTTATAGCATTTAATTGATGTTTTTAATATGTTAAAGCTATTTTTATTGTGGGTTATTGAATTAAATAATTAAATTGTTACGATAACCATATTGAAGCGTTATTTAAGACGCAATGAGTTACGAAAGTACAATAACTGGGAATGAGGCCAATTATTATGAGTTCACTTTATGTGCAGCAGCAGCAGCAAATAAGTCAAGTTAAGCATTTTTTTTCACAGCAACTAGAGCAGCAATTAGGATTAATAGAAGTACAAGCTCCTATACTTGCTCGAGTGGGCGATGGCACTCAAGACAACTTAAGTGGCCATGAAAATGCGGTAGCTGTAAATATAAAAGCTATTCCAGATAGCCGTTACGAAGTAGTGCACTCACTTGCAAAGTGGAAACGTAAAACATTAGGAGATCATAGCTTTTCTCATGGTGAAGGCATTTATACACAAATGAAGGCGTTACGCCCAGATGAAGACTCGTTGAGTCCTATTCACTCAGTATATGTTGATCAATGGGATTGGGAAAAGGTGATCTGCCAAGATAGCGAGCGCACACTAACGATACTTAAACAAACAGTTGAAGCAATCTATACCGGTATTAAAAAAACGGAACAATTTGTTAGCGATAAATTTGGTATTACGCCATTTTTGCCAAGCAGTATTACATTTGTACATAGCGAAGAGCTGCGAGAAATGTACCCAGATTTTAGTGCTAAGCAACGAGAAAAAGCGATTGCACAAGAGTACGGGGCGGTATTTTTAATTGGCATTGGTGGTAAATTGAGTGATGGTAAAATTCATGATGTAAGAGCACCAGACTACGATGACTGGTCAACGCCAACCTGTGACAAATACGCAGGATTAAATGGTGATATTTTAGTGTGGAACCCATTATTAGAAGACGCATTTGAGCTATCTTCTATGGGGATCCGCGTTAGTCCAGATGTGTTGCAAAAACAATTAAGTATGACGAGTGACGAAGACCGTTTAGAGTTTGATTGGCATAAGGCATTAATACAAAATAAATTTCCGCAAACAATTGGTGGTGGTATTGGTCAATCTCGTCTTGTTATGTTGTTATTACAAAAACCACATATTGGCCAAGTACAAGTGAGTGCATGGCCGCAACAAACTCATGCTGCATTTGATGGCTTGTTATAAATAATAAGGCCAATTAGCATAACTGCTTGGGCAATTTAACAAATTTAAATAGCCCCTTAGTTAAGTAGGTTGATTTAATGAGTGCTTCAAAAGCACTCATTTTTAATGCGTTTTAAATTCTACCTCAATTTTATTATTTTGTAGCTTTACACTACACGGAGGATAAGTTCGCGTTGTTTTGAGTACTTTATCAAAAATATGTATCACTACACCTGAATGTAAAACACTGTTAACTGCTAAATTGGCATTATTCAATAAATCATGTAAATTATTTTCTAGGTTTGATAAGCGCTTTTCTAACTGCTCGGCTTGTTGGCAGTAATGCTGTTGAGTCGCGCCAATTTTCCCAATAAGCATATTCTTTTTTTCTATATCCTTAAGTAAATCGGCTTTTTCTAATGCGGCTTGTAAGGTATCAAGTTGTTTATCGGTATTTGCTAAGTCTTGAAAGCAATTATCGGTATCAGCAGTGATTTCGGCCCCCGATGCAGCTAAGTTAATGACCATTTTTGCCCCCGATTCATTGCCTATTTCCCCAGCAATAAGGGTTGTTGCATTTAGCACTTCTCCGCCAAACAGCCTACCCTTGGGGAGCTCTGCTTGACCAACTTGTAGTAGATTAACAGCCTTTATTGAGCAGTGACTTGCTTGGCGTTCAATGAGTATATTAGTTGCTTCAAGGTAGCTATATTGTGCATGTGAAATATAGATGTCACCTTTGCAGTTGAGCGTGCAAGAGAGTGATTTATCTTCAGGTTTATAATGGCCAATAATCCCTTGTTTTACGGTAATGTTACCATCGGCTGTTAACTGTGCAGACTCAACAGTACCAAAAATAGTAATATCGCCTTTAGCCTTTACTCGCATACCTGGCTCAATGTTGCCACTAACAATAACGCTGCCATTAAAATCAATATGACCACTTTTTACTGTAACTTCCGATATGGTAAAAATATCATCAACACGCATGCCATTATTTATTTCAACCGGTACACCAGCAATAGTAGAGACAAGTTCAAGTGGGTTAGATTTTGATATTTCAGTGCCTTCACCAGAAACTAAAGAAAGTATCTCGCCTGATTTAGCTGGGAGTAAGTCGCCAAGTACATTAAACCCTTCTTTACCTGGCGTGGCTGGTTGCTGGCGAATAAGTGTTTCGCCGGGGCTTACACTGGCTAATTTACCAAAGTCGCGCATATCAACACTGCCATCATCTTTTAGTTTTGGTGTTTTTAGACGATCTTTAAGGGTTTTTACTAAAGTATTAAATTTAGTATCTTGGCCATCAATAGGTAATCTGCCTTTAGCCAAAATGCCTTTAGTTGAGCTTCCGGCAGGCATTTCAAATTGTTTTTGCAGGAGTTTTTCTAAAAAAGCTTGTTTATAACCTCTTGCTACTCGCGCTTTTACCAGCTGCATTTTTGCATCATCTAAACTAAGAACATTACCGCCTTGAGCTAGTGTTAATTCGCCAATAGCGAGCATTTTGTCATCACTAATAGTCACGCTTAATATTGCATCGTGTTTAGTTGCTACTACTAAGATAGGCTCAGGGTTTTTACTTTTAAAAAAGTTATTTATAGAGTCATAATCTATTTTACAATCACAAAAATTCGACTCTTCTAGTGCTTCAATTATAAAAGCGGCTGAAGGGGGCGAGTGCTTACCGATATCAAGTAATACATTTCCATTATGAGCAAGCTTAAACACGAGTTAATCCTTTTTACTATCAAAGTTAAGTTTGTTTATATGACAGAATAATAGAGTGCTAGAAATTTACTTTTGAGTCAAGAATTGAGGGTAATAATGCGCAGGAAGTAGCAGAATAAGAGCTATAGCTTTGGCTATAGCTCTTAGAATAAATTAGTTAGTTGAAGGTAACTCCATAATTCCATCAATTTCAACTTGTACATTTTTAGGTAAAGCTCTTACACCAATAGCTGCACGGGCAGGGTATGGTTTTTTAAAGTATTGGCTCATTACTTCGTTAACTATTGCAAAGTTAGATAAGTCGGTAAGGTAAATATTCACTTTTACTAAGTCTTGAATTTGACCACCTGCTTCTTCACATACCGCAGCAATATTTTTAAATACTTGGTGTGTTTGCTGCGCAAAGTCTTCTGATATGACTTCCATCGTCTCAGGTACTAAGGGTATTTGACCAGATAAATAAACAGCAGTGCCTACTTTAACTGCTTGGCTATAAGTGCCAATTGCAGCAGGTGCTTTGTCGGTAGAGATAAATGCTTTATTCATGTGTTTCCTATTTTACTTTTTACGATAGACCTTTTGCACATCAGGCATCACACGAATGCGACGCATAATATTAGCAACATGGATACGGTTTTTAACGGTAATCCCTAAATCTATCACGTATAAATTACTTTCTTTTTCATCGGTGGCAATTTCTACAATATTAGCTTGTGTTGTCGCAACCACATTAGTTAACTTAGCGAGTGCACCTTGGTGGTTAATAATTTCAACACGTAAAGCCGCAATATATTCTTTTTCAGGGTTGTCATCCCATTTAACCACTAAGTATTTAGAGCGATCATTTTCCCACCCACGAATGTTTTTACATTCTTGGCGATGAACTGTTAGTCCTTTACCTTGGCTGATGTGTGCAGTAATAGCATCACCAGGAACAGGGCGGCAGCATTTAGAATAGTTAACCAGCATGCCTTCAGTACCAATAATGGTTGCCTTAGCTTGCTTGGCAATATTGGCTACATCACCATCCTCGTTTTGCAATAAACGTTTTGCAATTAGCATACTCATTAAATTTCCAGAACCAATCTCAACTAATAACGCTTGTACTGTAGTGAGCTCATGCTCTTTAAGTACTCTGTCGATATTTTCTTGGGCAATACTGTCGAGCTTACTTTCACCCAATGCAGAATCGAGTAAACGTCGGCCTAAAAGGAGTGCTTCTTCGTGATGCTGGCTTTTAAGGTAATTACGAACCCCTAAGCGCGCTTTACCTGTAACAATAAAGTTTAGCCAAGTTGCATTAGGGTGAGCGCCAGAGCTGGTAATTATTTCTATCGTTTGCCCTGTATCAATTGGTTTACTCAACGGGTAAGGTTTGCGATTAACACGTGCGCCAACACAAGTGTGGCCCACGTCAGTATGCACCGCATAAGCAAAATCAACCGCTGTTGCGCCCATAGGTAGCTCAATAATACGACCATCAGGTGTAAATACGTAAATTTCTTCAGGGAATAATTCAGTTTTTACATTTTCAACAAACTCAAACGACGAGCCAGCGCTTTGCTGTAACTCTAACAGGCTTTGCATCCATTGGCGTGCACGTTGCTGTGCAGTACTTCCAGCGCCACCATCATTTGCTTTTTTATACATCCAATGTGCAGCGACCCCTTTATCTGCCATATGATCCATGTCATGGGTACGGATCTGAATTTCAACCGGAATCCCATGCGGACCCACCAAAGAGGTATGTAAAGACTGGTAGCCATTTGTTTTTGGCACGGCAATATAATCTTTAAAGCGAGTTTCAATTGGTTTATATAAATTATGCGCTACGCCTAAAACGCGATAACAGATATCCATAGATTCAACCGCGATTCTAAACGCATAAATATCCATTACTTCATTAAATAGCAGCTCTTTATTAAGCATTTTTTTATAAATGCTATAAATATGCTTTTCGCGACCAGACACAGTTGCCTTTATTCCTGATTGCTCAAGACGCATTTCTATTTCGTTTTGAATGTTAGAAATAACTTCCTTGCGATTACCTCGTGCTTTAGCTACTTCAGATTTAAGTGCACGATGACGCATCGGATATAAAGCCTGAAAACCTAAGTCTTCTAGCTCATTTTTAATATCATGAATACCTAAACGATTGGCTATTGGCGCATAAATTTCTAATGTTTCGCGGGCAATACGGCGGCGCTTATCAGGGCGTAGTGAGCCTAATGTGCGCATATTGTGCGTACGATCGGCAAGCTTGATTAAAATAACCCGAATATCTTGGGTCATTGCCATAATCATTTTGCGGTAATTCTCAGCTTGGAATTCTTTTTTATCTTTAAAGCTAAGTTTATCGAGCTTACTTACCCCTTCAACTAATTCAGCAACAGTATCACCAAAAATTTCAGCTAAGTCTTGCTGGCTAAAATTAGTATCTTCAATAACATCATGCATCAACGCAGCCATAAGTGTTTCATGGTCAAGATGCATACTTGCAAGAATTTGGCTTACTTCAACAGGATGAGTTATGTAGGGCTCGCCACTTGAACGAGTTTGTCCTTCATGGGCCTCTCGGGCTACCACATAGGCTTTTTGCACCAGCTCAACGTCGGCGGCTGGCAAGTATTCTGAGATTTTCTTTTTAAGACCTTCAAAAAGATACATTCACACTCCAATGTTCTTGTGAAGCAAATAGGAAACGGTAAGTTAAGAATATACGATGAAAAGACAGGATTGCCAACGGCTAGTGAAGAAATACTGCGCCGTTGGCTAAAATCAGACCGGGAGGTCGATTATTGGTTGCCACCAACAATAGCAGCAACAGCAGCTAATTCAGCTGCTTCTTGATGTTGTTGCTCTTCACGATCAATAACGTCCATTGATGAGCTATCTACCAAACCTAATTCAATTTCACGTAAAGCAATTACCGTAGGCTTGTCGTTTTCAGGGTCTACTAGTGGTCTTTTACCACCAACAGCAATTTGACGGGCACGACGGGCCGCAACTAAAATTAAGTCAAAACGATTACCAATTGCATCTACTGCATCTTCAACTGTTACGCGGGCCATCTCAGCACTCCAAAATAATTTAAAAGCAAAGGCGTAGTTTACTGCAAGCAGCCTGTTTCGCCAATAGCCAGTGGTTAATTTTTATCTGTTTTACTTGCTTAATAGCAATATAAGCAAAGCTTACATTATTTAAGTAAGCTATTTAGTAAACTTTGATGACGAACGCTTTGCATTTTTAATGTTAAACGCTGCGCCATAACAATTGTTTCTATGTCGGTTAGTGCAGTATCAAAGTCATCATTAACAATTACAAAGTCGTATTCGTTGTAATGTGACGTTTCTGATTGCGCTTGTGCCATACGCCCAGCAATAATTTCTTGCGAGTCTTGGCCGCGGTTATTCAAACGTTGCTCTAGCTCTGCCTTTGAAGGCGGTAAAATAAAAATAGTTTGTACACTAGGCATAATTTTACGCACTTGCTGCGCACCCTGCCAATCAATATCTAAAAACACATCAATACCAGCATCTAGTTGCGACTCAATAGCTTGTTTTGAAGTGCCATAGTAGTTATCAAACACTTGCGCCCATTCAAAAAAGTCATCTTTAGTTATGAGTGCTTTAAATTCATCGGTTGATACAAAATGGTAATGTACACCATTCTCTTCACCAGGTCGTTTAGCGCGAGTCGTGTGTGATACAGATACCTTCATATCCGTATGCTTTTTCAATAACGCATTTATTAAGCTTGATTTACCCGCTCCCGATGGTGCCGATAAAATAAATAAGTTTCCGCGAGTTTGAGCCATGTTTTTCTCTATCTAAAATAAATAGGCTTGAGTTATAAATAACTCAAGCCTTTAATAACACTATTGCACTTTAATTAACTCTTAGTGCTCAATTTTAAGGCTTGAACATTAAAGCATTACTCAATATTTTGAATTTGCTCACGCATTTGCTCAATCAGCACTTTTAGCTCTACAGCGGCAGTAGTAATGTCACTATTGATAGACTTAGATGCTAATGTGTTTGCTTCGCGGTTAAACTCTTGCATCATAAAGTCTAAACGACGACCACATGCCCCGCCTTTTGTAAGAATTTTTTTGGTTTCTTTAACATGCGACTTTAAGCGATCTAATTCTTCAGCCACATCTTGCTTTTGAGCTAAATAAATAAGCTCTTGTTCAAGGCGTGATTCGTCAATATTAGCCGTTAAATCTTCGAGTTTTTGCGCTAACTTTTCGCGCTGCCATTTGGCAATTTCAGGCATGTGCGTTTCTACAATAGCTACTTGCTCTAAAATAGCTTCAAGGCGAGTAGCTATCATCTCTTGTAGGTTTTCACCTTCATCACCACGTGCAGATTTAAAATCTTCTACTACTTGGTCAAAGCCTGCAATAAGTGCAGTATTTACACTATCCATATCAAGCTCTTGTGCTTCCATAACACCAGGCCAGCGTAGTATATCAACTGGGTTAATGTCACCATCACTGTGTTGTTGTACCCACTTAGCACTATTTATTAGCTGCTCTGCAAGTGCTTCATTAATTGACAGCTCGCCAACATGCGCAGGGTTTGCTACAAACTTTAAGAAAACTTCAACTTTACCGCGTTGTAAATGTTTACGTAAGCGCTCACGAATTACTGGCTCCATGCCACGAAATTGCTCTGGTGCACGAATAAATGTTTCAAGGTAGCGCTGGTTCACTGAACGAACTTCCCAAGTGCCGGTGCCCCAATCGCCTTTTATTTCGCGACGCGCGTAAGCAGTCATACTGTGGATCATGGATAGTTTCCTAAAATTAATAAATACAATATTACAATGATTATACCGTAACACTGCTTAAGCTCTAGGGAAAATTTAATAGACTGAATATTTTACAATCAGCATGGCATCTACACCGACATGCACTTATAATGTCGCAAATTCTGAATTAAGGGGATCGTCAATGCGTCCAAGCGAAAGAACAGCTAACCAAATTAGACCTGTTACATTTACACGTAATTATACTTTGCATGCTGAAGGCTCAGTACTTGTTGAGTTTGGTAATACTAAGGTGCTTTGTACTGCTACAGTTGAATCGGGTGTACCTCGTTTTATGAAAGGCCAAGGTAAAGGTTGGATCAATGCAGAATACGGTATGTTACCGCGTGCAACGCACACACGTAATGCCCGTGAAGCGGCGCGTGGAAAGCAGGGCGGTCGTACTATGGAAATTCAACGCTTAATTGCGCGTGCACTTCGTGCTGCTGTTGATTTAAAAGCGCTTGGCGAAAACACTATTACTATTGATTGCGATGTTATTCAAGCTGATGGCGGAACACGTACCGCATCTATTAGTGGTGCCTGTGTTGCATTAGTTGACGCACTTACGCATATGCGTGCTAAAGGGATGATCAATTCAAACCCACTTAAATACATGATTGCAGCAATTTCGGTAGGTATCTATAAAGGCCAAGCCATTAGTGATCTAGAGTACATAGAAGATTCAGCAGCAGAAACCGATATGAACGTCATTCTGACCGAAACCGGCAAAATTATCGAAATTCAAGGAACTGCCGAAGGTGAACCGTTTTCGTTCGACGAACTCGATGAGTTACTTACATTAGCTAAGCACTCTATTCGTGAAATTATCGACGTACAAAAGCAAGCATTAGCATAACGCAAAGGATCACTGTATATGAAAGATTATCAAATAGAGTTTATTGAGTTCGCTTTAGAAAAGCAGGTATTAAAGTTTGGTGAATTTACTTTAAAGTCAGGCCGCACTAGCCCGTACTTTTTTAATGCTGGTTTATTTAATACAGGACGAGATTTAGCGCGTTTAGGCCGTTTTTATGCTGCAGCATTAGAAGATGCCGCCATTGAGTACGATGTATTATTTGGCCCTGCTTATAAAGGTATTCCTATTGCAACGACAACCGCAGTTGCTTTAGCAGATCATTACAATAAAGATGTACCTTATTGTTTTAATCGTAAAGAGAAAAAAGCACACGGTGAGGGTGGCACATTAGTAGGCTCTGAACTTAAAGGTAAAATCATGCTAGTGGATGATGTGATCACCGCCGGCACTGCTATTCGTGAGTCGATGGAAATTATCGCAGAGAATGGCGCAGATCTAAGTGGTGTATTGATCGCCCTTGATCGCCAAGAAAAAGGTAAAGCCGAGTTATCAGCTATTCAAGAAGTTGAGCGAGACTTTAATACCAAAGTCATCTCTATTGTAAAACTAGCAGATCTAATTAGTTACCTTGAAAGCCAAGGGACTATGGATCAGCATTTAGCCTCAGTTAAAGCTTACCGCGACCAATACGGTGTAGCGTAAATAAAAGCCTCGCAATGCGGGGCTTTATTTTGACCTTCATTTATAGAGTTTATTAATGAAAGATGTATTAAAACCAAATGGCCTCGGTCTCAAGCGTGTTTTTAAAGCAAGCTATTGTTCGTACCTTGGCTTTAAAGCCGCGTTTAAAGAAGAAGTCGCATTTAGACAAGAGCTACTCCTATGCATTATTTTGTTACCACTATCATTTTGGTTAGCTTCGTCATTACTTCATTGGGCACTACTTGTTAGTACGCTACTGATTATGCTTATAGTCGAATTATTAAACTCCGCAATTGAAGCCCTAACCGATCGGGTAAGCACAGAGCGGCATGTATTATCAGGTAGAGCCAAAGATATGGGATCTGCTGCAGTAACACTTGCATTGTCGATCGTCGTGATCATCTGGGGCATTAGCCTTTATATAAAGATCGTTTAACCCTACTTTTAAATATGAGAAGGTATAAAAATATCTTTAGTTGTTAATAGCTTGCTAGTTATGTTGTGTTTTTAACGTGTTTAGCTCAAATACTCAGCGAACAGCAGTTTATTTCAAGTTTTCTTTAAAAAACAGTTGATCTGTTTTCGGATCTCCCTATAATGCGACCCCACTGAGATGGGAAACGCCGATGCATAGCAAGGCAGTAACTACTTAGAGAGTTAAATAAAACTTCGGTTTTAAATTGTCGAAAGAAAGTTTAAAACAAAGTGTTGACTCGAAAAATAAAGGATGTATTATACGCATCCCTTGAGACGCTAAAGCGACTCAAAACGTTCTTTAACAATATAAAGCAATCATCTGTGTGGGCACTCGTACAGATTGAGTTCTAACAGCCAACCTACTTACTCTTTATGGGTAATTAGCGAGGCAAACAAATTAGAGTCTCAATTGAAAACTGAGTGACCAACAGAAGTAACTTATTTATAAGTTGATTCGGCACAGTCAATTCAATATCGAAAGATATTAAAATAAATTCAGAATTCATTGAGCTGTCGAAAGACATAAAACT
>NZ_JAGGDL010000006.1:118586-130488 GCF_017653575.1 Pseudoalteromonas sp. K222D | reverse complement strand
TTTCAGCGCTAACTGCGTTGAATTTACTTGCAATAGGCCAGCTATTGACGCGTAAATTCGCCTTGTTTTCACTGAAATCTTCTGGCTAGAGAAAATAAATATAATTATAATTCAATATGTTAGTAAATTCCTTAACTAGAGTTCAGGTTATTTAATTAATTAGCACTATTACAAAACAAAAAAGCAGCCTTGGCTGCTTTTTTACTTTAAGCGTATATATTATTCAGCATTTGGCTGAGTGCTAAGTTGTTGCTCTAACAGTGCAACTTTAGCTTCAAGCTCAGTTAGCTTTTCGCGTGTACGGATCAGTACTTGGCTTTGTACATCAAACTCTTCACGACTTACAAAGTCCATCTCAGCAAGCTTGTTTTGTAAAACTTGTTTGGTTTTACCTTCGAGTGTATCGGCTAAGTTTTTTACGCCTTGTGGCATATTACTAGTGATTTGCTTTGCAATTTCTTCAAGTTTTGCTGGATTAATCATGTTCGTCCCTTGGCTGTTGCCCAGAATTTATAATAACTAATATTACCTTATAGCCAGTGTATTTAACACAGGTTGATCTTTATCGAATTAATTAGTGCAATTGCTATGCTCGCTGTAATGGTTACGTTAAAATTGCCCGTCTTTTTAAATCTCTTTGGTCGTTATGAAACTCAATCCTAAACAAGATGAAGCGGTAAAATATATTAGTGGGCCATGCTTAGTGCTTGCTGGAGCTGGCTCTGGTAAAACGCGTGTTATTACTAATAAAATCGCATATTTAGTGAAACAGTGTGAGTATAAAGCGCGTAATATTGCCGCGGTTACTTTTACCAATAAAGCTGCTAAAGAGATGCGTGAGCGTGTTTTGCAAACACTTGGCAAGCAAGATGCCAAAGGGCTTTGGGTATCTACATTTCATACGCTGGGTTTAGAAATTATCAAAAAAGAACTTAGTACACTGGGCTTTAAGCCGGGTTTTTCGCTATTTGACGATCAAGATACCAACCAGTTATTAAATGATTTAACCGAAGACGAACTTAAAAATGATAAAGACCTACTCAAGCTATTAAAAATGGCAATTGGTAGCTGGAAAAACGAATTAATTTTACCAGAACAAGCAATCCGCGAGGCGCAAGAGCCACAAAAAGCATTATTTGCACAGCTTTATGGTCGCTATCAAAACCAGTTACGTGCTTACAATGCACTAGATTTTGATGACTTAATAATGATCCCTACTTTGCTCCTTACTAATAATGCCACCTCACGGATGCGCTGGCAGCAACGCTTTAAATACTTGCTGGTGGATGAGTACCAAGATACCAATACCAGCCAATACCAACTTGTTAAGCTGTTAGTAGGTGAGCGCGCCCGCTTTACTGTGGTAGGCGATGACGATCAATCGATATATTCATGGCGCGGTGCGCGTCCGCAAAACTTAGTGTTATTAAGTAAAGACTTCCCCGGGCTTAGACTTATTAAGCTGGAGCAAAACTACCGTAGTGCAGGGCGAATACTAAAAGCGGCTAATATATTAATTGCCAACAACCCGCACGACATTGAAAAAAAGCTGTTTAGTGAGCTCGGTTATGGTGAGCCAATAAAAGTAATTGGTTGTCGTGATGAAGAGCATGAGTCTGAGCGCGTAGTGGCTGAAATTATTTCGCATAAGTTTATGAAACGCACTAGCTACAAAGATTACGCTATTTTATATCGCGGTAATCACCAAGCGCGAGGCTTTGAAAAATCGTTAATGAGTAACCGTATTCCATACAAAATTAGCGGTGGTATGTCGTTTTTTTCGCGCTCAGAAATTAAAGATATTATGGCCTACTTACGGCTGCTGGTTAATCAAGACGATGACAATGCATTTTTACGAATAGTAAATACACCACGGCGCGAAATAGGCACGGTGACACTTGAAAAGCTGGGCACGCTCGCAAATGAAAAGCACATGAGTTTATTTGCTACCTGTTTTGATAATGACCTAGGTTATAGGCTAAAAGGGCGTGGTTTGAACGCACTTACTGGGTTTGCACGTTGGGTTGTGGAGCTATCAGACAACGCGGTGCGCGGTGATACCCTAGAAGCGGTTAAAGATTTAGTGCGTAACATTAACTACGAAGCGTATTTATACGAGTCATCACCTAGTGCCAAAGCGGCTGAAATGCGGATGAAAAACGTATCGGAGTTATATCGGTGGATCACCGACATGCTAACCGGCGACGCCGATAACGAGCCCATGACCTTGGCCGAAGTAGTGAGCAAACTTACATTACGCGATATGTTAGAGCGTAACGAAGAAGAAGATGAAGCCGACGCGGTGCAGTTATCAACCTTGCATGCATCAAAGGGACTAGAGTATCCGTACGTGTTTATGGTGGGTATGGAAGAGGGCTTGCTACCGCATCAGGTAAGTATTGATGAGGACAACGTAGATGAAGAGCGTCGCCTTGCGTATGTTGGGATCACCCGAGCTCAACAAGAGCTCACCTTAACTTATGCTAAAATACGTCGTCAATTTGGCGAAACATCACAAACAGAGCTCAGTCGTTTTGTACAAGAACTACCACAAGACGATTTAGCATTCGAGAATAAAAAAGCACCTAATAGCCAAGCCGAGCGAATGGAAAAAGGTCAGGCGCGTGTGGCTAATCTACGCGCTATGCTTAAAAAACCTGAATAAATTGGTTAACGTTGCAGTGATTCAGAGTGACTAATAGAGGGCTGCAAACTACTGTTAAGTGCAGACTGTTTACCGATAAAAAATCCTAGACCGTGTTTATCTAATAGAGCTCTAAAATTTAATATAGCAGGGCCTTTTGCTATTACTTTAGTGTTTTTAATTTTAGTAATGGCAAGTACTCCCTGCAGTTGTAGGTCGTAGCTAGCTTGCTGCAAAATACGTTTACTAAATGTCGAGCTTAGTAGTAGGTAGTCAAAATCAATTTCGCTAAGTAAGTTAAGCTCGCATTTATCTTTAGCAAAATTATTTAACCCAATAGAGTAGCCATTTAAAGATAATTGCTTTAAATTTTCAATTTGTGTTGCACTAGCATAACGAATTTCTTGCTCGTCAAAGAGTAAGCAAAGCTGTGTTTTGTTTTCGCATTGGCTCAAAGCATCAGTAAATAAATTAAACTCAGGATGGGCCAATAACAAACTAGAGCAAGGTAGTAAGCCGACGTTTAAGTTAGCGTTACTTGTTTGTGTGTATGCTTGTTGCAGTAGCTGTAGTTCAACATTAAGATGTTGCTCTTTATCGCAGGCAAACTTTTTTAGAATATCAAAACTGGTATAGCCCAATATAGGGTGCTCGCCAAATGCCTCTAGCAATGACTCAGACTGGCAATTTTCATCAAGAGTAATGATCTCAGAACTTCTAAAATTCATTGGTAGCTGTTCAAGGTAATGCAGTACTGGTGATTGCTGCTCTGGTATTGCTTGCGTTAATAGCGGGTGGAATAGCTCATAGCGGTTTCTACCTGAGTTTTTAGCGTAGTACATAGCGGCATCGGCATCACGAATTATTTCATCCGTATTTTTATAGCTTTGGTTAGAGTAAGTTATACCAATACTTGCACCACTTTGCAGTGACGAGCCTTTAAAACAAAATGGTTCTGCCATTAAGTTAATTATTCTATTTGCAACATCTTCAGCTTGTTGAGGCTCGGTTAAATGAGTCAATAAAATTACAAACTCATCCCCCCCTAAGCGCGCTAATAAGTCGTGCTCGCGAATACACTGCGAAAATAGCTTACTCACGCTAATTAAAAACTGATCCCCGGCATGATGGCCAAGTTGGTCGTTAATACTTTTAAACTTATCTAAATCAATAAATAATACGGCAAAGTGTTGCTCTACAAAGCGATGATATTCTTGCAGGGTTTTTTCAAGTTGAGTTAAAAATAAGCTTCGGTTAGCTAAACCGGTCAGCGAGTCGTGATGCGCGTCGTAATAAAGCTGCTGCTCTATTTTTTTTCGCTCATCAATTTGCATTTGTAAATGTAGGTTAGCTTGGCGTAACTCTTTAGTTTTTTCGTCAACCCGAAACTCAAGCTCCTGATGACTCTTTTTAAGTGCGATATTAGCTAATTTTGTTTGTAATACTGTAGCAATTTGATGGGATACAAAGGTGATGAGTTCGCAATCATCTTGGCTAAAAATATGTTTATTGTTATACGCTTGGCAAACAATTAAACCAATAACACCTTGTGATGTTTTTAATGGTGCGCCAAGCCAACTAGTAGCCATTTGCTTTTCAGGCACAGGTGAAGTGCGTTGTACTGTGCCATCTTGTATAAGCGCTTTTGCTCTATCGGGATGTATAAGCTGAGTTTCTTCGGTGCTAATTACCAGCTCACTATAGCCTTTAGAAAAACGCCTTGATTGAGGGTTCTTTTTAAATTCATCTACGTAATAAGGAAAGCTTAGCCAGCCAGAATCTTTGTTATAAAGTGCAATATAAAGGTTATCAGCATAGGTTATCGACTTTATAATTTCATGCAGTTGTAAATATACATCATCAATATTTTTAGCTTGTGTTGCCAGCTCCGATATTTTAAATAAAATTTGCTGGCGTTGTAGGGCTCGTTTACGTTGTTCGACTTCAAGGTTAAGCGCTGCGTTACTTTGTGTAAGTGCTTGGGTGCGAATTTTAACTTCGGCTTCGAGTTGCTCGCGCTTTTTTACTCGCTCTATTGCGGTAGCTAAGTACAGCGACATAACCTCTAGTAATTGTATTTGTTGAGGGCTGTATCCTTGCTCTGTGTCGTAACTTTGTGCTGCAAGTACGCCTATAATGCTTTTTTCTTGAAATACAGGCACGCCAATCCAGTGCTCAGCAGGCGTACCTAAAGCTTTAAATAAACCATTATTAGCAGCATCTTGCATTTGTTGCTTAGTAAAGTAGGTTGTTTTACCTTGTTTAAATACATAACCAGTTGCACCTTCGTTAAAACTATTATGCTGATTAAGGGCAATAGCAAGACCATCTTTTTCGTCTGAAAAATAAGAAAGTTCTAATAAGTTTGTGTGTCTGTTGGAAAGTACAACATAAAAACTTTTGCTTGGTACGTACTTTTGCAAAATATCGTGTATAGCGGGATAGAGTAAGGTAAGTTCTGCAACCGTGCTGGCTTGCTCTGATAATAGGATCAGGGCATTTTGTAGATGATGTGCATGCTTGTACTTTTTCAGTAGCGCTTTAAGACGTTTATTTTGATGCGCTAAGTTACTAGGTACTGTTAATTTATCTTCCAATGATGTTAACCAGCTGTGTTTTTATTGTATACTAATTGCGCTTATAATTTCATTTTTAACTATTAGCGTCAAGTATATATTCGTTAAAATAGCGGTTAAAAGTAGATAAAAAGCATTAAAAAAGGCTTACCTTAGGTAAACCTTTTTATTTATTGATTTTAGTAGGCTTTTACTTAGTTGTCATAAAGTTAATTGCGGCACTAATTTCGTCTTCAGAACAATCCATACAAGTACCTTTTGGCGGCATTGCATTAAAACCATTCAGTGCGTGATCGAGTAATACATCATTACCTTTAGCAAGGCGAGGTGACCAATCATCAGCCGATTTAGGTGCGCCTAACGCACCAGTACCGTGACACGCAAAACATGAAGCTTGATATACTTGCTCGCCAGAACGTGGGCCAGTAGGGGCTGCAGGAGCGGCCACTTTGTCACCCTCAAGGTATACAGCACCAATCGGTGCGAGACGTTTTTTGATTGCATCGGCAGTCATAGAGTTATCATATGGCTGTGCGTATGCGGTGGTTGCTAGCATTAGTAATGCTGCAGCTGATAGTTTTTTCATTTTGCCTTGCCCACTTCAATTTGAACGTGATCAATCACGATTGTAAATGACGGAATTTAAAACAATTATAACTCCCCTAAGCAATTTATAAAATGCTAAGAGTAGATTTTATTGATTAAATCGACTAAAGATTGCGTTAACTCAATAAAAACAGCAGTTTACTAAATGGTTAAACAGAGTAACTGTTATTCTAAGTTACAAAAATCTAAATAGATCATATTGATCAAAAATCAGCTTAGTGCGAGCACTTCACTCACCAGTTTAGCTATTCCAGCATCGGCATCGAGTATAGATTGTGCCAGCATATAGGCTGGTGTTGTTACTAGCTTGTACTGCTGATCTACAACAATATCATCTACTGCGCAGGTGACATGCTGAGCACCTAGGGTGTTAAGTGCATTAGCTGTGTCACTATCATTACCTATAGTTAGGTGTGCTTGCTGATAAATAAAAGGAATTAAATTAGGAGCAATACACATATAGCCCGCTGCTTTATTGGTATTGGCAAACGCTTTACAGGCATGTAACACGTCAGCATTAATACTTGCCTGTGGCCCTTTTATAGCAAAGTCAGATAGATTTTTTGCAGCACCAAAACCACCCGGTACAATTAAAGCGTCAAACTGTGTAACGTCCAGCTCAGTAATCGCTTTTACTTCGCCGCGAGCAATACGCGCTGCTTCTACAAGTACATTACGATTATCGGTGGTTTCTTCACCAGTGAGGTGATTAATGGTGTGATGCTGCGCTATATCGGGTGCAAAGCATTGATAACTTGCACCATTTTTTGCTATGTGTAATAAAGTCAAAACGGCTTCATTAATTTCACTACCATCATAAACGCCACAACCGGCTAAAATTACTGCAACTTTTTTCATTTTTTATCTGCTCCGTTTAAGTCGGCAAACTAAAATTTAGTTCGATAGATTAGGGTCTGTTAACCTTTGCGGATTAAAATTTGTTCAAACTAGGAGCGATTTGATCGCGGCGCGAGGTTTGTAACCTAGTAGGCTCGATAACTGCTCCTGCGTTATTCTACTGGCTTACATCTATGTGTAAATAAGTAAAAACAGAGCAAAGCTTTTGCATCCTGCTCATGCCCCTAACAAAGAGTTAATCGCCCCTAGACAGAACCCTTCGGGCAGCGCATGTTTGGTATTAATGCTGCGTTATCGCCTATTTATGGGGAATAACCACACCACATAGGCTCTGCCTTGTCTAAATACCAAACACACTGCTGCAAACTCAATCTTGAAAGATCAACAGACCTTCAAGTTTAACATGGCAAAAATAATCTGTTTGAAAAATTATTTGTATAGTTACTGTTCGCTAAGCGAGTGATCATAGGGTATATGCCATTTGGTGATCAACCACAGTGAAAAAAATTATAAAGGATCGCTATGATCTTTGATCCATTATGCTAGAATGCTCGTCCAGTTATTTAAATGGATGCAAATAATGGCAATGACTAACAGCGGATGTAACGCTTAAAACTTTTTTCCACATTGGTAAAAAAATAATAAAAAAAGAACCTCGTATTATCTTTTTTAGTAAAAACAACCAGTTAACTTTATTTCTAAGCGTTTTTTAATGCTTTGGAAGAATGGCCTGTGGCTGTTATCTACAAAGTTATCCACAGTTTGTTCTGAATTAATCAACATCAGTAGTATTAATTCGCAGTCGTTTTATTCACTGCCTTATGGCATGCTTATAATTATCTTACTTTTTGTATTTAGGATCCAAATTCACCATGGCTCAGATCCCCGAAAACCCACTTATTTTAGTTGATGGCTCTTCATATTTATTTCGTGCTTATCATT
This sequence comes from Pseudoalteromonas sp. K222D, assembly GCF_017653575.1. Taxonomy (NCBI): domain Bacteria; kingdom Pseudomonadati; phylum Pseudomonadota; class Gammaproteobacteria; order Alteromonadales; family Pseudoalteromonadaceae; genus Pseudoalteromonas; species Pseudoalteromonas sp. K222D. Next base: position 122,862 of record NZ_JAGGDL010000006.1, on the reverse strand, counting down.
CACCGCCACATTTAACTAACTCAAAAGGTGAAGCGACCGGAGCGATATATGGTGTGATCAACATGCTAAAAAGTTTGATCAGACAATATGATCCCTCGCATATGGTGGTTATATTTGACGCTAAAGGCAAAACCTTTAGAAATGACATGTATAGCGAATATAAAGCGAACCGTCCGCCAATGCCAGATGACTTACGCACGCAAATAGCGCCAATCCACCGTATTATTAAGGCAATGGGTTTTCCGCTTATTAGCATTGAAGGTGTTGAAGCCGACGATGTAATTGGTACGTTTGCGCGCATAGCTTCAGAGCAAAAGCGCCACGTACTGGTTTCTACCGGCGATAAAGATATGGCGCAGTTGGTAAATGAACATGTAACGCTTATAAACACCATGACCGACAGTATCTCGGATCCTGTTACTGTAGTTGAAAAGTTTGGTGTGGGCCCAGAACTTATTATCGATTATTTAGCTTTAATGGGCGATAAAGTAGATAACATTCCAGGGGTAGAAGGGTGTGGTCCTAAAACTGCGGTTAAGTGGTTAGAAAAATACGGATCGCTACAGGGCGTTATGGATAATGCCAGCGAGATCAAAGGTAAAATAGGAGAGAAGTTAGCAGCTGCGCTAGATCATCTGCCTTTAAGCTATCAACTTGCCACTATTAAGTGTGATGTTGAGGTTGAGTCGGATCTTGATACCTTTAAGTTACAAGAGCCCAATAAAGATGAGCTAATCGCGCTTTATGGTGAATGTGAATTTCGTCGTTGGTTAGCTGAGTTACTCGATAACCCTAAAGATACCGAAACACACTTAGCTGTTCCCACTGAGGCTAACGAAGTACCAAAAGTAGCAGAGGCACAATACGAAACTATTTTAACCGAGAGCCAGTTTGATGCATTAATAGAGCAGCTAAATGATGCTGAGCTATTTGCCTTTGATACAGAAACAACCAGCCTTGATTACATGCAAGCACAGTTAGTAGGTATGAGCTTTGCGGTAAAAGCCGGTGAAGCTGCTTATTTACCCGTTGCTCACGACTATCCGGGTGCACCTGAGCAACTAAGCCTTGAGTTTGTAATGCAAAAATTAGGACCTATTCTAGCCGATGCCAAAAAAGCTAAAGTAGGGCAAAACCTTAAATACGATAAAAGCGTATTAGCAAATGCGGGTTATGAATTAAACGGTATTAAGTTTGATACCATGCTTGAATCGTATGTGCTTAACAGTGTGGGTACGCGCCATGATATGGATTCACTGGCACTTAAATTTTTAGGCCATAAAAATATCAGCTTTGAAGATATTGCTGGTAAAGGTAAAAAGCAACTTACTTTTAATCAAGTAGAGCTAGATAAAGCCGGCCCCTATGCCGCTGAAGATGCAGATATTACGCTGCGTTTACACCAAGTTTTATGGCCAAAATTAGCCGCTGACGAAAAACTAAAATCAGTATTCGAAGATATAGAAATGCCACTGGTTAATGTTATTTCTGATATTGAACGCACTGGTGTAGCAATAGACAGCAAAATGCTTGCTGCGCACAGCCAACGCTTAGGCGAGCGTTTATTGGAGCTGGAAAAAGAAGCGTATGAAATAGCGGGTGAACCATTTAATTTAAGTTCTCCAAAACAACTACAAGTATTGTTGTTTGAAAAACTGGAACTGCCAATAATTAAAAAAACGCCTAAAGGCGCGCCTTCTACCGCAGAAGAAGTATTACAAGAATTAGCGCACGACTATCCACTGCCTAAAGTAATTATTGAGCACCGTGGTTTATCAAAGCTTAAATCAACCTATACCGACAAATTACCGTTAATGGTTAACGAGAAAACGCAGCGTGTGCATACCTCGTATCATCAAGCCGTAACGGCAACTGGGCGTTTAAGTTCAACCGATCCTAATTTACAAAATATTCCAATTCGCTCAGAAGAAGGGCGTCGTATTCGTGAAGCGTTTATAGCGGCCGATGGCTATAAAATTGTCGCTGCCGATTATAGCCAAATTGAGCTACGTATAATGGCGCATCTTTCACAAGATAAAGGTTTATTAAGTGCGTTCGCTAATGGTTTAGACGTGCACAGTGCCACTGCAGCAGAAGTATTTGGTGTAAGTTTAGAAGAAGTGACCAGCGATATGCGTCGTAAAGCTAAAGCGGTTAACTTTGGCTTAATTTATGGCATGTCGGCATTTGGTTTAGCACGCCAGCTGGATGTGCCACGCCATGAAGCGCAGCATTATATTGATAAATATTTTGAGCGTTTCCCAGGTGTTTTAGAGTATATGGAAACAACGCGTGAAAAGGCCGCTGAAAGCGGTTATGTAGAGACTATTTTTGGACGCCGTTTATATTTACCAGAAATAAAAGCCCAAAATGGTGCACGAAGAAAAGGAGCTGAGCGCGCAGCAATCAATGCGCCAATGCAAGGCACTGCTGCCGATATCATTAAAAAGGCAATGTTAAGTGTACACAGTTGGGTATACGAGCAAGCTCCCAATACCGTTAAGCTATTAATGCAAGTACACGATGAGTTGGTATTTGAAATTAAAACAGACTGTGTTGATGCTTACACAAAGCATATTTGCGAACTAATGTCGCAAGCGGCTACTCTTGATGTACCACTTATAGTTGAAGCTGATGAAGGCGACAACTGGGAACAGGCTCACTAAGTTTATATAATAAAATGACAAAAAAGTGCCTAAGGGCACTTTTTTTATGTCAGTTTAAAAATATTAATTACTTAAATAAATAGCCGCATTAGTTACATAAAAGTTAACTAAAGAAAAGACCGATGTTAAATCATAAGGTGTTGGCAAATATACACAAATTATCTAGAATTTTATTGTACTAGTGCGCTGGCTTTTGTTAAAGTCGCGCCGTCCTCATCCTGTAGGACATCCTGTTGATGATGCATCTGCGAAGATGCAATTATTCATAGCTTCTCCCCAGTTTGCTATACCGGCCTATCATATATTTGATGGGCCGTTTTTTATTCCTAACCTTAATTATTCCCCATTTATTATTCTATAATTACACTTAATCCTTTAGGTGATACCATCATAAGCTCATAAAAAGTACTTTCTATTCATTTGTGGTTCTAATGAATGGGGTATTGTTCATTTATAGAAGGAATTCGTCATGTTTAAAGCATTAGCTATTGCAGGTTTGTCGTTATCAAGTTTAGTTATTTCTAATATCGCTCAGGCCGATTGGCAGTTAGTAAACGATAAAAGCCAATTAAGCTTTGTTTCTATCAAAAAAAATAGTATTGCTGAAGCAAATCACTTTACTAATATTGAAGGCAAGTTATCAGATAAAGGTGAGTTTAGTGTAAATGTAGACTTAACCTCGGCAGAAACACTGATCCCCATTCGTAATGAGCGTTTAACAAAATTATTATTTGAAGCCGATACATTTGCAAATGCCATATTAACCGCAGATCTAGCATCGCAGCTCAGCAGTATTAAAAAACCTGGCCAGTATGTGCTTAAAGGGATTAATGCGGAACTTGATTTTCATGGTAATAAAAAGCCGCTTACTATAGATGTGCTGGTTAGCAGTGCAGAAAATGGTGATTTAAGTGTGTCTTCTTTCAGTCCTATTATTATTAATAGTAATGATTTTGCAATTACAGAGGGCATTATGGAATTACAAAAATTAGCGGGTTTACCGTCAATTGCGACTGCCGTACCTGTTACTTTTGCACTGACATTTAAAAAGCAGTGATTTCCCTTAGCCAACTAAGCAAGCAATTAAGCGAGCCAAGCAAACCCTTTGATAGTTGGCAACCAACTCACTGTGGATCATTGCCAATGGTTATTAACGACCAAGGGCAATGGTTTTATGCTGGCAGTGAAATAACACGCCCGGCTATGGTAAAGCTGTTTGCCTCGGTATTGTGTAAAGAGGGTGAGCAGTTTTATTTAAAAACGCCGGTCGAAAAAATAGCCATCACGGTTGAAGACGCCCCCTTTATTATTGTTGCCTGGCGATTTGAAAATACCGAGCAAGGACAAGTGCTTTGTTGTATAGATAACCTAGACAGACAATGGCTCATCAGTGCTGAGCAACCTATATATATACAAGACTACAAAGATGCAGCCGTGCCTTATATACAACTCCCTTATGGGTGCTGTGCACGCGTGGCAAGAAGTGTATTTTATCAATGGGCAGAAATAGCCCAGACAGACAAACAGGGTTATTTTATAACATCTGCCGGGGAGCCGTTTTATTTATCCTAAACTCGGGTAATAGCGGATAATAATGGCTTAGGTTTGTA